>NZ_JBEZFD010000004.1:403695-487114 GCF_040649235.1 Spirillospora sp. NPDC049024 | reverse complement strand
CCGCTTGGATCTGCTTGAGCCGTGTGCCGTGACGAATGGCACGCACGGTTCTGAGGGGGCGGGGACGCAGTAATGCGTCCCCGCTACCCGACCAAAAACTTCACGGAGTCTGAGGGACGCGCGTCCGTGCTGCGGATCTACAGCGGCCAGCTGATTCCCGCCCTGCTTCAGACGCCTGCCTACGCACGCGCCCTCCTGGTGGAGGGGCGCGAGCCAGGGATAGACGCGATGGTGGAAGCGCGGATGGCACGGCAGCAGATCCTCACCAAGGAAAGCCCGGCCGATCTGTGGGTTCTCCTGGCAGAGACAGCCATGGCCTGCCTGGTGGGCGGCAGGACGGTCATGCGAGAGCAGCTCGCCAAGCTGCTTGAGGTGTCTGAGCTGCCAAACGTGATGCTGCGAATCGTCCCGAACACGGCGGGCGCGAATGCCGGGCTCGACGGTCCGTTCAAGGTCATCAAGGTCAGGGAGGGACAGGTCGGCTACGTCGAGGCCCCCACCGGCGGAAGGCTCGTCCCAGAGACCGCCGAGGTCGACGGACTGCTCGATAGGTTCGACCGCATAGGGGCGGTCGCCCTCCCCGTAGACTCCAGTCGGAGCCTGATCAAGCATCTGATGGAGGCCTTGACGTGACTTCCCCCCAGTGGCGCAAGAGCAGCCGATCCAGCGATGGGACGAGCGGCCAGTGCGTGGAGGTCGCCCAGCTCGACAACGCCATCGGTCTACGAGACAGCATGGCCCCGAGCAGCGGGCACCTCTCGCTTTCCATGGGCAGCTTTGCCGGCCTTGTCGCCAGGGCGAAGAGGAACGAACTCGGCTTCAACGCTCAGCGGTAGGCAAGAGCGACCTTGAAAATGCAGGAGGGCCAGATTCGTCCGGCCCTCCTGCGTTGGTTCGCTCGCGTAACAAGAGCGTGCGTAGCTTCCTCTACCTGATGGCATGCGAGAGCGCGACCAACGCCGAGTGCGCGGCTGTGCGCGACTCCAGGGATCCGGACGGGCTCAAGCCCGTCCTGGAAGGCCAGGGATGCCGCTCTCGGCCGGAGGTACTCCAGCACACGAGGCCAGCCCACAGCCCGCAAGGGCTTGGCTTGCGCCGACCCTGGCGACGGGCACGCTGTGGACGGCGTTGTCATCGAGCGGTCCCATGTGGTCGGCTGTTCCGGTGAGCATCGACCAGTTCTTCGGCTACGGGCCTGAGGCTCCGTTCGCCACCAACGAGGTGTTCACCAACAGGGAGGAGCAGATCGATCGGTGTCATCGCTGGCTGATCGAACACTCCGCACGTGAATGGCCCATCCCGGTGCTCATGGACTTCCAGCGGCCTGCGGTCAACATCCTCGCGGTGGCCGGAGAGGGCGGCATCGGCAAATCCACCCTGACGCGGCACGTCGCTGACCTCGCGGTTCGGGGAGAGTTGGACGGGCTTCCCAAGAGTCGGGCGTGCGCGGTCCTGGACTTCGCAGACCCCGACAGCTCCAGCTTCGAGTCCTTGCTACTGCGTGTCCGGGCTGGGCTGGGGGGTCTGGCGCGTTCCTGGCCGGCTTTCGACGTCGCGCTGGCCCTCTACTGGGAGCGCAAGCATCCGGGTGAGTCGCTGGCCGCCTTTCTCGGCAAGGGATCGGTGGACGGACGGCGAGCAGCGGATCAGGTGAGCGGGACCGTCGACCAGTTCCTCGGCGGGTTCGGCGCGATCAGCGTCACCTACCAGGTCTTGGACAAGCTCGGACGCACCGTGGCGCATAAGGCCAAGCTGAAGTCACTGCGCAACGAGTTGCCCGCGCTCGACCCCATCCTCGATGAGCCCGACCCCGACCGGATGCTCGGCTACATGCCCGTCCTGCTGTCGGCCGACCTGGAACGCGCCCGAGCCAGGAGGCCCGTACTCGCGGTGTGCGTTCTCGACACACTGGAGATCGTCCAAGGGCTGCCGTCCGAGCGCGGCGGCTTGGAGGACCTGGTGTCGCGGTTGGTCTACCTGATGCCGAACGTGGCGTTCCTAGCGGCCAGCCGGTTGCCGCTGGGCTGGCACGACCCGGTCCGTGCCCTTGGACTGACCTACGGCGGCGCGCACCGCTGGCCCGATCTCGCCGGACCGGTCCAGCTCAGGCTGGACGGCTTCGACCCGGTGTCCGCGAACGAGTATCTGACGACCCGGCTGACCGTGGACGACCGCCCCGCGATCGACGAGGCGGTGCGGAACCGGATGATCGCCGGATCCGGCGGCTCACCGTTGTATCTGGACCTGTCGGCGAGCCTGTACGGGCAGTACCTCGCGCGCGGCCAGGCGCCGCCCCCGGAGGTGTTCGGACTCGGGTTCCCCGAACTGGTGCTGCGGACGATGAGGGACCTGTCGGAGACCGACCGTGACCTCCTGCGTGCCGCCGCGCTGCTCGAAGCGTTCGATGCCGACCTGCTGCAAGCGATGCTCCCGGGCATCCGCCGCCGGCGGATCGAGGCCTTCACCTCCCGCCCGTTCGTCCGGCGCGAGGAGTCGGTGTGGCCCGCCTACCGGCTGCACGACAACCTGCGACGCAGTGTCCCGGACTGTGACGCCCACACACCCGATGGATGGACCCTCAGCGAACGTCGCGAACACCTGCAGCGCGCCATCGACCACCTCGCGAAGGTCGCGTTGTCGATCTGGGACGAGGAAGAGTCGTCCTCGCTGGCTGAGCGGAGCCGCCGGACCGTCGCCGCGTTCTTACTGCTGTTGCGTGCCGCGATCGAGCACGACGTAGTGCCGCCGGTGCTGGGGGACCTCGCCTACAGCCTGAGCGTCGCCGGCCACTGGCAGGTCCTGGCGTCCCTCCCCGCACCGGACGCAGCACCCGAGCTAACGCGGCTGTCCGCCGTCGCCCGGCTGACTACCCGCGGCGACCTCAACGCCGAGGACCGCTACCAGGCGATGCAGAGGCTCGTCGGTGAGCACGCAACCCCCGAATCCACCGACCCATTCGCCGACTACTACCGCTGGGAACTGGGCACCCGCGCCCACGTCGCGGGACGCCTGAACGAAGCGATCGGTCACCTGTCGGCGATCACACCCGACGGCTCGCTGATCGGCGCGAGCGCTCTGTTCGGCTTGGCCGACAACGCCCTTCGCCGCGGTGACTACCGGCAGGTCGCCGAGCTGATGGACAAGGCCACCGACGAAGGCCTCGACCGCATCCGTGTCGCTGACATGCTCGGCCACACCTACATCCACAACGCCCGCTTCGCCGACGCCGCCCGTCTCTTCGAGACCACGCTGGAAGCCGCCCAGGCCGCGGGAACGCCGCTGTGGGAAGCCCGCGCCCTGCGCCACCTGGCCCTCGCACTCATGTGGTTCGACCCCGACCGCACCCTCGCCCTCGTCCCCCGCGCCCGGGACCTCAACTCCTCCGTCGGGGAGCTGATCGGTGTGGCCCAGTGCGACCTGGCCGCCTCCATGGCTCACGCCCTACGCGGCGAGCATGCGCAGGCCGAAGACCTCTTGGAAAGCGCAGCCCGCCAGTACGAAGAGCTCGGCGCCACCGGGGAACTCACCCCCGCGGAAGCCATCCGGGTACTGCAGTACGCCGCCGACGGACGCATCGACCAAGCCACGGCCACCGCCACGCGACTCGCCACGTCCTCCCAAGGCCCGCAACCCGAGTGCCTACCCGTCTGGGTCCAAGTGACCAGTTGGTGGGCCAGCATCCCTGCTCCAGGGGAGGCGGCCTTGCGGTGGCTGGACAGTACCGAAACCGCCCTACAGCGTTGGAAGGAGCCCCTAGACCGGCTTCGGCGCCAGCACCGTAGTGTGTGCGCAGCGCTCGACGTGGCTGACCGAGAGGCGTTCATCCCCACCGACCGGCTACCCGGCGATGCCCTCGATCGCACTGTGCGGTCGGCGTCCGCCTCTCCGGCATTCGATGGGCCACCCGTCCAGCATGCCGACGACGGGATCATCAACGGGGAACGCACTGTCATCAAGCTCCAGCGCCGCGCCCACGAGCGTCTGGAGACCGCCCTGCACTTGGAGCACCTCCGCACCGCGACCGGCATCCCGGCCCCACGGCTCCTCGACCACGGCACTGTTCCTGGCGGCACCTGGTGGGCCGTCCTCGAACGGCTCCCTGGAACACACAGTGACCACCCGACTCCCGGGCAGCAGAGCGCGCTGGGACGCATGCTGCGCTCGTGGCATTCGCACAGCCCGGCCGCCGGCCTGCGGTTGGACGCCCCTGGCGCGCTCGGCGTCCTGCTCGGCTGGGCACGTCGCGCCGTCCCTCGCGCCTACCCTGCTCTCGCCCAACGTTTCAGCGACGCCTGCGAAGCCATGCAAATGACGCCAATCCACGGGGACGTTGCCGTCGGCCATAACGCGCTGTTCGACGGCGACACCCTCACCGGAGTCCTGGACCCCGGCGCCGTCGAACAGGGGCCACCGATGCTCGACCTGGCCTGGGCGCTTGCCGTGGACTTTCCACACGGTGGGTCGGTCGAACCGCTCCTGGAGGGTTATGGCGAAGTCGATAGCGCGGCCCTGGACGCACTGCTTCCGCTCATGCTCTTGCGGCGCTTCATCGATACCTTCACCCTGGGGCTATTCGACACAGACGGCCAGTGGATAGCCCGTCATCTGCGCGACAACTATCCGGACCTACTGGCACTAGTGGAAGACGAGCTGAGCCTCTAATCCGCCAGGCCCAGCCACACCGCCCATCGATACGGGATGTAGTTGTCCAGCACGTTGGCCGGCACTGACAGCCGCTCACGGAGCTCAGGCTCGTCGTCTCGCGCGTAGAAGCGGTTCAGTCCGTCGAACAGCGCCAGCTCATACCCTGCGGCCAGCACGCCTGGCTCCCACTCGTGATGGCTAGGACGCGAGGTCAAGGGCACCGTCGCCTCGATCACGATCGCCCTGGGCCGCCACGCCGCCAGATCCGCCGAGGCCAGTACGGAGACCTCAGCCCCCTCGACATCTACCTTCAACAGATCGAATCCTGGCTGTGCGTAATCCGACAGAACCGTCTCCAGCCGCGTCACCTCGACGCGCAACCTTTCACAACGCCATCCATCGGCCAGGTGAAGTGATCGCAAGACTGATGGGCCGGAGCACCTCATTCTGCCTGGCATGGCGCCGCCGGATTAGGCGCGGGGGCGGTCCGGGGTGCCTTCCAGCGGCCACGCCCGCTCACCGCAGGTGCGCAAGTCAGTGGCTATGCCCGCCAGGGCGTGCAGCGTCTTTGAGGCATGGGTGAGCCAGCCGCCGGTCTGGTAACCGACGGGCCCGGACCCGTAGTCGTGGATGAGGGCGGTGTGGGAGTCGAACAGCAGGAAGTCGAAGTACCTGTGCACCGGAGACGGCGGCACGAAGAACTCGATGCGCTCTCCCAGCCGGCTCCGCACCTCGTAGTTGATCATCTCGTAGTGCAGGTAGTTGGTGAGCGGGTAGGAGAGCAGCCGCACCCGAGTGAACTCCAGGTTCCGCGACCTCACCTCGTCGCGAAGAGGCTGGTCCTCCATCGCCTCTTCCTCCAGGAGGCGGCGGGCCAGCGCGACGTCGCCCGTTTGGAAGGCCTCCTGCGATCGGACGCTGTCGGCCTCACGGTATGACTGCCAGCACTCCAACTTGAGGAAGCACCGCTCGGTGCGCGTCCAGGCTTCACCGAACGATTCCAGGAAGCCTTCCAAGGTGAGCCGCTCACTGCCGTCCAGCGCCCACGCAGGCGGTTGATGCATCATTCGTCCGGGATGAGCGCCTTCGTCAGCGCGATGATCTGATTTGACGGGAAGTAGATCTGGACGAAGGCGGCTGTCGTGAATCGCTCGCCTGTCCAGACGACGGGCGTGTGGAGTCGCCAGGAGCCTTGGGCCCATCGAGTGGTGACGAACTCGCGGAACTGGTCATCGGTCGCCAGAGCGCTGAGGAGGGCGAGCGCATCGCCGCGCGGCATCTTGAGCCAGGCCCACCCGCGGTAGTACTCGATGAAACCAGCGTTGCCCGTCGGCTCGCCGACAGGCTCTACGGCGTTGCGTTCGGCTTCGACCGCCTCACCTGTGTCCTGGCAGCAGGCAGCGGTTTGCCAGCGCCTCGCCCAGATGGCGCGGACGAGGTCGACCATGGCGTTGTCGATGAGGACCGCTTCCTCCTGGTGAGGAGGAACCAGTGTTGTCGAGGGATGGACCTGGAGGGCCATGTGTGTCCTTCCAGCGTTCTTGGCGCACCGGCTGAGGGGTGCGTTAGGCGGTTCGGTGCTTGACCCAGCCAGTTGCTGCTGCGGCAAGCCCGGGGTGGGGTGCGTGGTCGCCGATGTCTTCCCACATCGCGGCCTGCGCTTTGGCGAATGCCGTCACCGCATCGGCGGGCGCGGCGGCGAAGAGCGGGATCTTGGACGCCCAGGCCTGTGCTTGCGCCGGATGGTGTCCGCAGGCGATGAGCCAGACGATCCAGCAGGCAGGGTCGATCCAGCGGGCCCCTCTGGTGGGCCAGGCCCAATCGAGCATGTAGGCCCGCGTGTCACTGCCGATGAGGATGTTGGTGGGTGACCAGTCGGTGTGCGAGAGCCAGTCGCCGGCGAACATCTCAGAGTGGTCGCTGTAACTCGACCAGCGTTGCTCAGCTCGCTTGAGTTCGACACCGTCAGGGGCGGGTGGCCAGTGAGCCATCATGGCGATGATGAGTTCGAGGTCGAGGCTGGACGGCTCGTAGGATGCGGGACGGCCGTCGATGAAGCCGAACCCGTTGAGGTCCCAGCCACCTGTGATCTCCGTCCATCGAATCGGAGCCGAGACGTTCTGGATGTGCGGGTTGATCCGGCGTTCACGTTCCTGGGTCCAGGCGCGGGGGTGATCGGTGCGCAGCCCTTTGACGAACGTGGTGTCGTTGATGATCACGGCTATCTCGGAGTTGAAGCCCTCGCTGACCGGGCGAGCAGAGATCACCGGCCCGGTGTGCTTCTCGATCAGTGCCTGCGTCTGGTGCCAGGGGAGCCGTTCGGTCACATCGGAACCGTACTGGAGGGGCCCCTCGCCTGCGGGGACGGGCGAGGGGCCGTGCTGCGGTGCCCTACGCGCCGTCATTGATAGGGGTTGTCGTCGCCGCAGCCGTGGCCGATGGCGTATTCGGCTGCGTCGTTGACATCCTCGACGATCTCGACGACGGCTTCCTCGGTCGCGGGGCCGTCCTGCACCTCAATCGTGATGCTCACTGGGATACCTCCTCTCGGGGCTCTTGGTGCTGGCAGTAGGTGGCCAGCGGGGCTTTGGCTTTGCGGTAGAGCTGCACCAGCGGCATACACGTCCCACATGTGCCTTGAAGCGTGCAGCCAGTGCATCCGCCCTGGCGGCGTAGCAGGTCGTCGCTGATGCTGCCCAGGCGTTGGAGCCCTTGTGGCCCCTCGCGTACCAGGTCGATGTTGGGATCACGGCCGATCTTGCAGATGCTCGCCCGGCCGAACGGGTCGACGTGGAACGACGTGTGCCCGGCGTCGCAGCCGGTGAAGGGCGCCCGCTTGCTCAGGAACTGGGGTGACTGGGAGGGCAGACTCTCAGCACCGCCGTGGATGGTCGGGGACATGTTGGCGTACTCGCGATGTCGTAGCCCGAACCGTTCGGCCAGTTGGCGCATGAGGTGGAGTTCATGGGCATTGCGGTTGGTGATGATCAGGCTCAGATCCAGTTGGAGGCCGGCCTCATGCGCCGCCGACAGCCCGCGCATGAACTTGCGGAAGGAGCCTGGCCTCCGGGTGAGGCCGTCGTAGGTCTCCGCTGTAGCGCCATAGACGCTGAGGCTCATCTTGCTCGGCCTGTAGGTCGTCAGCAGGTCGAGCATTTTGGGGTTGGCCAGCCGGGAGCCGTTGGTCAAGATCTCCACCATCATGCCCAGCTCGTAGGCCTTGGTGTGGACGGCGGCGAACAGCCGATCCACCATCGGCTCCCCACCTGTGAGCTGGAGCCAGAGGACGCCGGCATCCCGGATTGCCTCCAGCAAGCGCTCACGCTCGGGCCAGCCCAGGCCATCGAAGGTCTTGAGGCCGAGGTAGCAGTGCTCACAGTCGTAGTTGCAGCCAAGATTCAGCTCATAGGTCGCCTTGCCGAATTCGTGGTTCGACTCGCAGCGGATGAGCAGGTGATCGCCGGGCGGCTGCCCGTGAAGGTCGATCCCCCAGGCGGTTCGGGCGGCTGCCGTCAGCCAATCAGGAAGCACCTCGGCGTCGGCAAGTGCCCGGTAGGCCCCCCGCGAAATCTTGATTCCTCGGGTCTCTCCTGGCTTCAGCACTAGGAAGCCGCCTAGGAATGGACTTGCGATTAATTGGTACATCTGGCCCGTCCTGTACATATCGCCTCGGCTTGAATCCGTCGGGCGCGTTGCGGCGCGACGTCCGAGACGTTAAAACCGCAGGAGGGGTGCGACCCGGAAAGAAATTCCGGGGTCGCCTGACAGGGGGCTGTGATGTCCGATCACTTGCAGCACCTATCAGCAGGGCAGCGCGTGGCCTGGCACCGCGTCCGGCGGGGCATGTCTCAAGAGGTCTTGGCCGGCCTGGTCGGACGTACCGACGACTGGCTCAGCAAGATCGAGAATGATCGTGCGGCTTTGGACAGACTCTCGATCATCAGGGCACTCGCCGATGCCCTGCGCATCTCCCTCTTCGACATCATCGACCCACACCCTGCCGAGTCGACGCGCCGCGAGCCGTCCCACCTGGACGTCAGCGCGGTCCATTCTGCGCTCACCGACTACCGGCAACTGTCCCCACTGCTGGCAGCGATCGAAGCAGAGCCCGAACCGCCCCGGCTGGAGGTACTTCGCCGCGATGTGGCAGAAGTGATGGCCGCCTATCAGCATTCACGCTACGGACAGCTGCTCGCCCGCCTGCCCACGCTGCTCACCCAGACCCAGCTTGCTGCCAGGGAAGCCCGCGAGGAACAGCGACCGAACGCCGATCGGCTCGCCGCCCTTGCCAACCAGTCGGCCGCGATGCTGCTCACCAAGCTCGGTGAGGCCGACCTCGCCTGGATCGCCGCTCAACGCGGACTGACAGCGGCCGAACGCACCGCAGACCCCACGATCATTGGGTCGCTGTTCCGCTCGGTGATCCACGCACTGCACTCCCAAGGCCGCCTCGACGAGGCAGCGACAATGGCTCAACACGCGTCGCGATACCTACAACACCAGCATGCTGATCTCTCGCCTACGCTGCTGTCGATCCACGGAACCCTGCTACTCCCCGGAGCCGTCGCCGCTGCCCGCGCCCACAACCGCGCCGATGCCATGGACTACCTGAGACGAGCCGAGCAGATGGCCGACGCACTCGGCGCGGACGCCAACCACCTGTGGACGGCATTTGGCCCCACAAACGTGCGCATCCACCGCGTCACTGCAGCCATGGCGCTGGGTGATGTCCCCACCGCGCTCGCCCTCATTCCAGGCATCACCACCGCCCACCTACCTGTCGAACGTTCGGTCCGCCACAGCCTTGAAGTCGTCAACGCCTACCGGGCCCGTAACAAAGTCGATGAGGCCATCAGCGAACTGCTCACCGCTGAGCGCCGGGCTGCCGAACAGGTGCACGCCCACGTCATGAGCCGCCAACTCGTCCACCAGCTCCGCGGCACTGCTACCGGCAAGAGAAGCCGCCTCCTGGCTGATCTCGCTCGCCGAATGAGCATCATCTAGCCCGATCTCCTACGCTCAACACCCGTGACCGATGACCCGGCAGCAACCTTCGCCCACGCCCGAGCAGCGGCAGGTGTCCTGTTCTTCAACGAGCAAGACCACATCATGCTGGTCGACCCGTCCTACAAGGACTACCGCGACATCCCTGGCGGCTACGTCGAGCGCGACGAGACCCCCTACCAAGCCGCGAAGCGCGAAGTCGCTGAAGAACTAGGCATCCGCCCAGAGATCGGACGCCTCCTGGTCGCCGACTGGGCCCCCAACGCGGCCGAGGGCGACAAGGTCCTCTTCCTCTTCGACGGCGGCACCCTCAACCCCGACCAACTCAATGCCATCCGCCTCGAACCCAGCGAACTGGTCGGCTACCACTTCCACGACATCGCCCAGATCCACGACCTGACCATCCCGCGTCTCGCTCGCCGTCTTCTCCACGCCCACGCCGCCCACCGCGACAGCAGCACCCGCTACCTCGAACACGGCGAACGCATCTGAAGCAGGAGAAGACCGACCCGATAGTGACCTGCGCGGCCGAGTCCAAGATGAGGTCGGTTCGAGCCCGAAAGCAAGACTGGTCCACGCGGCTGCCGCGCTGTTATTTCGGCGACGGCGGCGGCGTGTTCGGTCACGACGGTCCCACGGGCAGGACGGCACAGTCGATTCACCGAAGGCGCACCCTCACCAGGTCATTCATTGCATTCGATCACTGATCGCGCTGGAAGCATCTGTGTCGTCTTCTCGGGGCCAGCGGCCTTCTATGTGCAGTTGGAGGAGCGCGGCGTGGGAGAGCGGGCTGGCGGGATCGGAGACGTCGCCGTTGGTGGTGTAGTCCAGGAGGACGACATCCTCCTTGTCCCGAAGCTGCTCGACCAGATCAGCGACGCGGTGTTCGAGGACCCATCGGTAGGCCGGCAGGTAGATCCGGCGCCGGGCCGTCTCGTAGGGCAGGAGCCGGTCACCGTACAGGCCAGTGCGGTGACCTTTTGACGGGACCGTATCGACGCACCGTCCGCTTCAGCCCCTTCATCTTGGTGATCCTGAGCTTCGCAGGGTCGACATCGGAGTCCTGGAAGACCTTGAGGGCCTGCCAGATCCCTTCCACAGATTCGCTGGTCACGCCGTCGCAGTAGGGGACCGGGATGCCACCGTGCGGATAGAACGGACTCAGCCGCACCCACGGATCCGACGCCTTGGAGGTCACATCGATGACCTCAGCACCGGGGGAACGCGGCGGTCAGCGACGCCAACCCGCGGCGACGGCTGGCAACACGGATCGACAACTGAAGCCCCCTGCCTCGGTGACATGAGCCGCCAGCATCCCCGATGCCACTGACAGACTGGACGCCGCAGACAAGCCCACATGCGTGCTCCTGTGACCGTTGTCAGTGGGAATGCAGCGACGATCACACGGTCCTACTCGTCCAGGTCGCACCCGCGCCGCCTTCCTGTCGGATCAAGAGGCGGTCAAGTCCCGGATTGCTCGAGCGGTCTCGGCAGTGACGTCGGAGTCGGTCAGGTCGGCGGGGCGGAGCCATCGGTAGGCGGTGTGTTCGGTGCTCAGGACGACGGGCTGACCTTGGTGAGGCACGCCGAACGTATATTGGCGGGCTCTGCGGCCGGAACCGGAGATGTAGTCGAAGTAGGTGACAAAGCCGGGATCGATGATGAGCGGTCCGCTCCAGCCGATTTCTTCGGCGAGTTCGCGTTCCAGTGCGGTGAGCAGGTTCTCGCCGGGCTCGACGCCGCCTGAGGGGAGTTCTTCGATGCCAGCCATGAACGTGTCCTCGGCAGAGCGGCGCAGGATGAGAACTCGGCCATCGGCATGGACGATGGCGCCGACCACGAGTTTGGTGATGCCGTCGCGGTCGGCGCCGGCATGCAATTTCCGGATGTCGAGCCCCGACGCGGTGGTCACGCTGGGAGGTTAGCCCACCCGGGAAGCGAGGCGACGGTGTTCACGACGGCGGCGCGGTGGTCATGACCGTGCCGCGGGCAGGGCGGCGCGGTCGAAGCGGGCGATGAGGCCCGTTTTCCGGTGGTGCTTTCCGCGCAGGTGCGTGAGCCGCGCGGTGAACTCCTGGCGGAGGCCGGCACGGTCGGCGATGACCTGCAGGTCCTTGAGGAGTTCGACGGCCACGTCGTAGTCGGACGGTTTGCGGGCGTCGATCAGTTCGTCGATGCGTGCCCAGGTAATCTCCGGGTCGCGGGCGATGGCGTCGAGTCTCTTCTCGCGGGCCGCCGCGCGCTGTTGCTCGCGGCGGACCTCCTGTTCCGCGCGTGCCGCCTCGGCTTTGCGTTCACGCTCGTGGCGGAGTGCGGCGGCGGTGTCCAGCAGCTCGGCC
Organism: Spirillospora sp. NPDC049024; assembly: GCF_040649235.1. Taxonomy (NCBI): domain Bacteria; kingdom Bacillati; phylum Actinomycetota; class Actinomycetes; order Streptosporangiales; family Thermomonosporaceae; genus Spirillospora; species Spirillospora sp. NPDC049024. The sequence goes on along the minus strand of NZ_JBEZFD010000004.1, from coordinate 475,127 downwards.
ACCGTGCGGCGGGGACGGTCCGCGCTTGCGGCGTCGGGTTCGCCGCGGAAACGGCGGAGTAGCTCCATCTGGACCTGGGGCCCCTGGCCCTGCGCGACTCGGAGGAGGAGAGCCTTCCCCTCCTTCATGGGCAGTTCTTCGATCCACTTGGCGAGTCTGCCGGGGTCGTCCTTGGTCTCGGCCAGGGGCGGACTCGTCTGGGCGGCGACCCGGAGCAGGTCGGAGTCGAGGCGCAGGAAGTCGGCGAGAGCGCGCTGGGGGGCGGTGAGGGAACGCAGCCCTGCGGGTACCGGCGGCTCGAGTTCGTCGTCCTCGTCCTGATCGAAGGCGTCCTCGTCGCGTTCCCAGGTTCCGTAGGCCGCGAGCCAGGCGAGGTAGAGCGGACGCAGATCCCCGGCGGCGAGTTCGGTGCGGACTCCGATGATCGCCGAGAGGGAGTCGTCGGCGCCCTCGATCCAGTCTCCGCCTTCGTCCTGGCTGGTCAGGTCGAGGATGAGGTGCTTTCCGGAAACTTCGGCGGTGACGTAGGGGTCGATGAAGTACCGCTCGGCGGCCTTGATGGGGAGCAGGCTGCAGGGAAGGCGAAGCATCACCTGGTGGGTTCCCCAGTTGGTGACGTACAGATGGGCGTCGTAGTAGCGTCGCATCATCGTCCGCGGATTACCCCGGAAATCTCCCCAGTGGTATTCGTTGGTGAAACTGGTGGCGGTGATCCGTGCCCGAGTGGACAGGGCGCGGACTTCGGCCTGCTGCCGCTCGTCCAGGGGCTGGTCGACGGCCAGGAACTCGTAGTACTGGTATTCGCTCATCTTCGCTCGTCGTCAGCGGGCCCAGTGCCGGTAGGCGTCGATCCATTCGGCGCCCGCCGGGCGTGGCGTTGGAAGCGGCAGATCGAGAATCCCGATAGCCTGCCGGTGCTTGCCGCGGGTGCAGATCCCAACGATCTCCCCATCAGGCGAAAGATCAATCTTCGTGACGGTCACCTCGACGCCCAGGACAGTGGTCTGGAAGGGCACGATCAAATGCTCTTCCAGCAGGCAATGGAACGCGGCGTGTTGCTCGTGCTCGTCGTAAGCGTCGACGATGGCCTGCTCAACCAGGGCGTCCAGTTCGGCATCGCTCAGGCTTGTCACCCTGGTCAGCGTGGTGAGGCCGGACTGAGGATGTGAGGTTTCGCCCGACCCGACGATCAATGGGTGGCGCCGGTCCTCGGCTCGGATGCCTGGCTGCGCGGGATGTCGGCGCTCGGCGGGTTCCGCCGTTCGGCTTGAATGGCTCTGTGACGGACACGCAGGTCAACGAGGTGCGGCGGTTGATCGACGGATTGCGGTGGGACCGCCGCCGGGACCCTTACCGGGGACGCCGCGAGTACGCGGCTCGGGCCGACGAGGTGGCGGCGGAGATCGACCACCTGATCAGAGGCGAGGCGGCGGCTCAGGCGGTTCCCTTGGCGCGCCGGGCGGTGGAGCGAGTCACCTCGGCGTTGCTGTATCTGGACGACTCGTCGGGGATCGTGGGCGACCGATTGCGCGAGCTGATGCTCCTGTACGCCCGGGCGTGCACGGCGGCGCCGCCGGATGCCAAGCGGCTGGCTGCTTGGCTGGTGAGGACACGACTGGACGGGCCAGGCTGGCCGGACATCCGGCTGGCGGAGTTCAAGGCCGCGCTGGGGGAACGAGGCCTGAGCGAACTCGCCCGCCTCTTGAAGGAGCGTCGTGCCACCGATGATCCGGACTCATGGGCGGTGACTGTGGGCGTGCGGGACCTGCGGGAGCAACTGGCGGCGGTCTCGGGCGACGTGGACGCGCATGTCGCCGTGCTGGCCGAGGACCTGCGCGGCACCTACCGCTACACCGAGATCGTGAACGCATTCCGGGCGGCCGGACGGGACGGTGACGCGGAACGGTGGGCCCGCGAGGGGCTGACGCGTGACAGCGGAGGCCACCAGGCCGACGAGCTGCGGAACCGTCTGGTGGATCTCCTGTTGGACCACGGTCGCGGTGACGAGGCCATCGCATTGCGCCGGACCGCACTGGAGCACCGGACGCTGCACATCGACTACGTAGCGCTCCGCAAGACCGCCGAACGCGCCGGCCAGTGGCCCGACCTGCGCAACTCGGCGTTGAGCGTGATCCGCGGCCGGGCACAGGTCGACCACCGCTACGTCACGGAACTACTCAACGTCTTGATCGATGAGAACCTTCTGGACGAGGCATGGCACCTCGCGGTCGCGCATCCGAACGACCTGCACGAGTCGCAGTGGTTCCGGCTGATCGAGCTCTGGGAGATCGGGCACCCCGCCGACGTGATCGCGCCCTACCAGGACCTGATCGAGCTGCGGGTGGCGATGACCGGCGACAAGTACCGCTACAACAAGGCGGTCAAAACGATCACCCGACTCGGTGAGGCGTACCGGCGATCAGGTGACGAAGACGGTTTCGCCGGCTACCTGGCCGACCTCCGGAACCGCCACAAGCGCAAGACGTCGTTCGTAGCCAGGCTGGACCGGGCAGGGCTGCGTCCGTGACCAGCACTCTTGAGCAGGAACGGACGACCATGCCAGTTGGACATGTTAGCTAGCGTGGTCGTGAGCAAGAGCGGAGTCCGAGGCAGGTCGGGATGCAAGTGGTCCCCCGCCCCGGCTTCACATCGTTGGACTGGAGCGGGAAGGGTTGGCTGACCCTCCCCGCCGATTCTTCTCGACTATCGCGCGGTTGACCTGCTGCGGGTTCTGGCTAGGGCTTCGAGGGCGGTTTCGTCGGCGTCGGGGAGGGTGTGTAGGTAGCGCTCTGTGGTGGCGATGGAGGCGTGGCCGAGGCGTTCTTTGACTATCTGTAGGTCGGCGCCGCCGTTGAGGAGCCAGGAGGCGTGGGCGTGGCGTAGGTCGCGCATGGTCGGCCTGAAGTCGAGGCCGGCGGCGGCGATGGCTGGGTTCCAGATGTTGCGGCGGAACCAGTCGTTGGGGATGTGGCCGTCCGTCATGCGCGTGCGTAGGGGGCGCGGGTTGTCTTTGCCGTTGGCGCGGCGGGCGGCTCGGTAGAGGGAGAAGGCTCCACGGCAGTAGTCGCAGCGGCACTTGCCTGCGGTGTAGCCGCTGAGAGTGCCGTGGTTGTAGGTGCGGCCCTTTTGGTTGGGTTCGGTGCGGCCGAGGGTCTCCGGGTCTGGGATCTCGGTGATGCGGGCGCGGGGCTTGTCTTGAGGCGGCATGTGGAAGAAGAGGTCGTCTCGGGTGAGGCGTGCCGCCCTGATGTGCTCTTCGAGCTTCTCGGTCATCTGGGCGCTGAGCTTGAAGCGGCGGTACTCCTTGTCCTTCGGGTAGTCCTTGACGAGGAAGTGGCCGCCTTCCGGGTGGAACTTCGGGTTGAGCTCCACGACCGTGCGACTGACCGTGAGGATGCGCGTCTTGAGATTGAGGTCCTTGGGACGCAGCTCGCTGAGTTCGCCCCAGCGGAGGCCGCTCTCGATCTCGGTTTCGGCGAGGAGGCGGAAGGTGCCTTCGGGGAGGGCGTTGTAGACGTCGTCGAACTGCTCGGGGGTGACGATCTGGAGCGGCTTGCGCGCGATGGGAGGAGACTTCACCCCACGGCAGGGGTGCAGGTAGGTGACCTGGTCGTCCAGTGCCGTGGTGAAGATGGCACTGAGGATGATCTTGTTGCACTGGATGGTCACGGGCTTCATGCCCTGGTTCTTGAGCTTGGCGATCCAGGCTCGGACGTGCTCGGGGAGGATGTCGACCATCCGCATGCCGCCGAACTCCGGCATGAGGTGCTTGTAGATGGCGTAGGTGTAGCCCTCCCGGGTGCTCGCCTCCATCTCGTGGTTCGGGAGCCAGGTGTTCTCGACGTAGTCTCTGAATCGCTGCCTTCCGCGGGCAGGTTCTCCGGTTCTACCTTCCGATACCTTCACTTCGGCGAGTTGCCAGGCCTTGTCCGCTTCTTTCTTGCTCGCAAAGGTTCCAGCAGACCTTCGCTGGCCGCGAATGTCGTCGTAGTAGGCCGTGTAACGTGGCTTGCCGTCCTTACCCACTCTCTTGCGTGTCTGCCCCATGGGCTTCCCGCCTCCCAGGCTTGATCATCTGACCCTCATTTGACCCCGGACTGCGAGTGATGGCGTGACCCTGGAGATCACGCGCTGGCAGCCGAACAGGCCATCTACCTGGGATTTTATCGAGATCCAGCGTTTTCTGCGAGCCGCAGAAAACGTACAATATGCCCTTCGGGATGAAGAGGTCGTGGGTTCAAATCCGGCCGCCCCGGACGCGAAAAGTCAGATCAGAGATCGGTTCTCCAAGAAGGAGCCGACCTCAAAATCTTTTTGCCCGTCTTTCATCCACGGACGTTGCTTCCACTTACGAAGATTGAGCTGATTCCACTGCGTCTGGCGTGGCGGCCCGATGCGGTGGTCACGAGGGTGGCGTGGTGTGGCCAGGCGATGAGACGAGGCGAGCAGGCCCTGGTCGATGCTGTTCTTGGAGAAAGTCGAAGACGCGGAACGGCACGCTGTCAGGCCACTGTGACGGCCAAGAGCACCTGGATCACTCCTGCGGCTGTTCCGATTAGCGTCAGGGCGGTCATGAGCGTTTGCTTCCGCTCGATGGTCGGCTGTCCGGGCGCAGGTTCGCTGTAGTGGGGAGCCGACTCAGCACCGGGGCGAGGTGCTGGCGCGGTCACCTGCCGGGGGCTGCGGCGAAATCCCAGAATTCTTAGGAGAGCATCGGTCTTGTAGACCGCATGGGAGGGCTGGTGCGTACAAGCCATTAGACGCCCGCTCGCGGGATTCCTGCAGGGAAAGCCTCTGCTCGTCTCGACGCCACAAAGTGTTGGCACGGCACACAACTCATAGTAGGCCCATGTCAGTAGCGGCAGGATCCACAACTCTGGACGGCCGGACTTCCAAGCCAATATCGCGAGGACGATGACCGCGCCCCACCAAATCAAGATCGCGTTACGTCGCTTTTCGGCTTTGGTCAGGCGTCGCGCCATCGCTCTCCCCGTCCCGCCTTGTCGTTGTCCGACGGGGGTAGCGTAAGACTAAGCGCCTCATCCGTGTATGCATTTTGACACACTCGAGGATTATCCAGTTCTTCACCTCTCAACTTTCTTCTAATCCAGTTTCGCTCTGGCGGTGGAATCGCCTCGTAGGCGAATCCTTCGAAAGTTGCGCGCTGTCAGAAGATGCGATCTATCGCCTTGAGGACGGAATCCGCTCCGACTGAGGGGGCTCCCCCCGGGGATGAGCGCCTGCCCATCACCGACGAGACGTGCTCATCAACGACTGCCCCCCTCCTCGGTCACCCCCCGACCCCTGCCCGACGGGCGGGCAGGGGTCGGGTGCCACCAGCAACCGCCTCCGAGCAGCATGACCACTGCCGGCTGACGCCGAGCGTGGCGGATCTTCAACCGCTCGAAACCTTTGGTCCCGGAGAGCCTTTCGGTGGCGGCCGACCGGTCAACTCTCATACCCGAGACGGCGCAGGCGGTCGGCCATCATGCGCGCGTCCCGTTGGTGGTCGCTGACCGAGGTGAGCTTCGGACCGCTGTTCCGCATGTCCCAGTAGACGGCGATGACACTGCCCTGGCGGACCACGACGGCGTTCTCCGTCGACGTGACCGGCGGGTCGGCCTGGTGCCGGACGACCGTCGCGCGGGTGGCCTCGTCGCCGATCACCAGGCGTTCGAAGGACGCACCCTGCCCGTGGCACGTCCGCTCGTACTGGATGATGGCGGCCATCTTGCGTGCGGCGGCCCCCGGATCCGAGAACGCGATCAGCTGTTCGCCGCGGCTGGAGGAGGTGGCCTCGTCGCCGGGCTGCGGATTGCCGTTGTAGCTGACGTCCAGGACCTTGACCACGCCGTCCATGCCAGGAGCGCCCGTGTCCAACTGGCCGCGGCAGCCGGGGACGGGAACCGGGGCGGTGTCGTCGGCGGGCGCTATGGTCCATCGGTCGCGCAGGTTTCTGTAGTCGCCCTTGTCTGGATGCCGCTGCGCGGTCGTGCCGTAGATGAGGTCGCCGAGGCGCAGCGCGCGGGGATGGGCCGTCGCGGACGCGGTCGGGGAAGGCGGGGTGAGCGTCCTCTCGTCGCCGCCCGCGCCGTCGATCGCGAAGACGGGAACCGCGATCGCGGCGGCCGCCGCGATCGCCGCGGCCGCCAGCCGGTTCCTGCTGCGCCGTCGGGCGCGGCGCACGATCTCGCGCGGCTCGGGTGCGGTGACGTGTGCGGTGACCTCCCGGCGCAGCCGGTCGAAGGCGTTGTCGACGTCAGGCATGCGGGATCTCCTCCTTGTCGTCCAGAAGCTCGGAGAGGCGCTGCCGCCCGCGTGAGAGGCGCGCCTTGATCGTGCCTTCCGCCACGCCCTCGGACCGCGCTATCTCGGCCACCGGATGGCCGGCCATGTGATGAAGCACGAGCGCGCGCCGCTGCTCCGCCGGGATCCGCCGCAGCGCCGCGACCAGGGCGACCGACGCCTCGCTCGGCGGCGGCCCGTCCGGCGGTGGAGTGTGGCGGCGCAGCATCGCGACGGAATCGCGTGCCCTGCGCCACCGGCTCACTGCCAGGCGGTAGCCGACCCTCGCGACCCAGGCGCGCGGCTGGTCGTAGGACTGCAGTCGGCCCCACCGGGACCAGGCGCGGGTGAACGCCTCCTGCACGACGTCCTGCGCCTCGGCCATGCCGCCGGTGAAGGCGTACAGCTCGGCGACGAGCCCGGGATAGGTCGCGCGGTAGAACTCGGCGAAGGCCGTTTCGTCCGCCACGTGCTCCCCTCTCAGCCATCTTCGTTTTGAGATACACGCGGCCGGGCCTCGGCTGGTTGCAGGCAAGAACCGGGTAATCGTCTGGCACCGCCTCGGACGCGGCTCAGGCGGTCCCCTTGGCGCGCCGGGCGGTGAAGCCGGTCGCCTCGGCGTTGCCGCATTCGGAGGACTCGTGGGGACTTGTGGACGATCGGTCGCGCGAGCTGAAGGTCCTGTACGCCGCGGCGTGCACGGCGGCGCCGCCGGATGCCAGACGGTTGGCCGCTCGGCTGGTGAAGGCGGCTGGACGGCGCGTCCGCCGGGACAGAGGATGAGTCGGGTGGGCTGCCTTCGGGCTTGGTCCTCTGCGAAATGGCGGGTTACTTGAGGTGGTCGAGGAAGGCCAGCACTCGGTCGGTGACCTGCGTTGCGGCTTGTTCGTCGTGCGACTGGAGGCTGCTGTCGGTGAAGAGGTGCCTGTCGCCTGGGTAGAGGAACAGTTCGGCATTCGGCGTCGTCTTGACGAGCGACCGGGCTGCGTCCACGTCGCCCTCCCCCGCGAAGAACGGATCCGCGTCCATGCCGTGGACCTGGACTGGGACGTCGTCGGGCCAGGCGGCGCCGAACTCCGCGACCGGGAGGCATGCTTCCAGGAGCAGCGCGCCCTTCGCGCCGGGGCGGGTCTGGGCCAGCTTCTGCGCCGGCAGGACGCCGAGCGAGAGCCCGAGGTAGACGAGTTCAGCGGGCAGGCCCTCGGCGGCGGCGGTTCCGCGGGCGATGATCTTGCCGAACCCGACGCCCTCGACGTAGCCCATGCCGTTCTCGAGGCTGTCGAATACCTGGCCCTCGAACAGGTCCGGGACGTGGACGGTGTGCCCGGCCCGTCGCAGCTGCTCGCCGAACTCAAGGACGCCGACCGTCAGTCCTTGTCCGTGGTGGAAAACCAGCACCTCAGCCATGTCGCTCCCTCGTGCTTCGGTGCCCGGACGGCGCCGCAGCATGATTATGGCCTGCGTCAACAAGTCGATACGGGGACGGGTCGCAGGTCGGTTGAGCGGTTGAGCGGTTGCGGGTTCTGGCGAACGCTTCCAGGGCCGCTCTGTGGGTGGTGCGCGGCTGTGGCGATGGAGGCGTGGCCTACGCGTTCCTTCACCACTTGGAGGTCAGCGCCGCCGTTCAGGAGCCAGGAGGCGTGGGCGGGGTGTGGGTCGCGCTTGGTGGGCTGAAGTTGCGGTCGGCGGCGGCCAGGGCTGAGTGCCAGATCTCTTGCCCCCATCGCTTCCTCGGGAAGTGGCCCTCACGGTGGCGCTCTACGACATCCTCACCCACGACTTCGGCGACGAACGCGACCCCCGCAGCGCCCGGTTCTCGGCCGAACCTGTGCCGCTCCACCGGACGAGATGACCCTTGAAATGGTCGGGAGGTGGTTTACCTCCTACGGTGCCCTCCCCGGTTCAGGCGACCTAGCGAGATGGACTCTCAGGGCATCGGGAAGCCTGGCTCGCAATCGAAGTAGCCGTACATTCCCCGGAACTTCAGCTCGGTCAGGGCGGGCAGTTCGTCCACCCACTCGGGCAGGTCATCGAGGGGGTTGTCCAGGAGGTTCAGGTAGGTGAGGGCGGTGAGGGCGCTGAGCCGGTCCGGCAGTGCCGTCAGCCGGTTCGAACTCACCGTCAGGTGGGTGAGACCGGTGAGGTTCCCCAGCCATTCGGGCAACTCGGTGAGGTGGTTGCCTCCAAGGTCGAGGTGGGTCAGTGCGGTGAGGCCGGCCACCCATTCGGGGACCGCGGTCAACCGGCAGTCGCTGAGGTTCAGGTGGGTGAGGGCGGTGAGATCGCTCAGCCGGTCCGGCAGGACGGCCAGGCGGTTGAAACTCAAGCTCAGGCGTCTGAGAGCGGTGAGGTTCCCCAGTGTCTCCGGCAGTCGGGTCAGTTGGTTCTCGTGGAGGGACAGGTGGGTGAGAGCGGTGAGGTCGCCCAGGTTCTCCGGAAGGGCCGTCAACCGATTCCGACCGAGGTGCAACTGGTTGAGGCTGGTGAGGTTGTTCAACGTCTCCGGGAGGGTGCTCAAGCTGTTGCCGGTGAGGTCCAGATGGCGGAGAGCGGTGAGGTAGCCGAGCCACTCCGGTAGCGAGGTCAGCCTGTTGGACGCGAGGTTCAGGCGCCTGACGGACGTCAGATCGCCCAATGGCCCCGCGACGGTCTCCAAGCCGAGTCCGGTCAGGTCCAATACGGCCGGGTGGCGCTCGACGGCTTCCTGGACGCGTTGATGCACTCCGTGGAAATCCTGATACGGCACTCCTGCCCCCTCCGTGCGCGGTCGTCGGTTGAGCGGACGTGGCCAGTGGGGTCATCCACCCGTTCTCTGCCGCCGACCGTAGACCGAGTTGCGCGGCATTGTCGTCTGCGGCGGCCCGGGCCGTAGGGTGCCGGGCGTGGACTGGGTCGAACGGGTCACGCGCGTCCGGCGGTGGTCGCGGGGTGGAGAGCGGGCGCCGCACAAGCCTCTGCTCTTGCTTTATGCGCTGGGGCACTTCCAACGGTGCGGTGACGGCCCGATTCTCTACAGCGAGCTTGAGGAGCATCTTGCCGGTCTGCTGCGGGAGTTCGGTCCGCCTCGGGCCACCAGTCCCGCTTACCCGTTCCACCATCTGACCAGCGACGGTCTGTGGGAGGTGGAGACCGCCGGTGGAGGAGCCAGTCCGGGCCCTCGGGTCGGTGCCCTGCGCGCTCAGGCCGCGCGGGGCCGGCTGACCGGTGAGCTGGCGGCCGATCTGCGCCGTGATCCTCGACTGCTGCCGCAGCTGTGCCGCGCGATCCTGGACGTCAATTTCGAGCCCTCGCTCCACGAGGACATCTGCGCGGCCGCCGGGATCGACCTGGAGACGATCGAGGCCGCGGTGCCGCGGCGCCGCGACCGGGCCTTCCGCGAGCAGGTCATGGTCGCCTACGAGTACAAGTGCGCGTTCTGCGGCTATGACGGGTGGCTGAACGGGACCGCGGTCGGGTTGGACGCCGCGCATGTCCGGTGGTGGGCGTTCGACGGGCCAGACGACATCAGCAATGGCATCTGCCTGTGCGCGCTGCACCACAAGCTCTTCGACAAGGGCGCTCTCGGCATCGCGGACGACCGGCGGGTGACCGTGTCGGCGCACTTCGTCGGACGCGGGCCGGCCGCGCGCGACCAGGTCCACGCCCTGGTCGGACGTCCGATCACCGCGCCGCAGAACGCCTTCCCCGACGTGGACGAGCAGCACATCGCCTGGCACGGCCGTGAGGTGTTCCGTTCACCCGCCCGGGCGGCATGAGACCGGTTCCGACGCCGGGGAGCCCACCACGGACTTTGCATGGGCGGCTGCATGTCCGGGTCTAGTACGGGTAAAGCGACTCCGACCGATAAGCAGCTGAAAGGGCGGAGTTCATGGTTATTGTCGCGATCGTAGGGGTTTGTGCGGTTCTGCTGGTTCTGGCGTTCCTGCTGCCGAGGCTCTCCCGGCATCCGCAGCGAGGCACCCAACGCGCGCTGGGCGTGGGATCACGTGCTGGCTCTTCGGCCCCTGGCGGCCTCGGGCGGCTGCTGAGCAAGCCGTTCCGCAGTTCCTCGCGCGCCGTGGGACGCAGCGGCGAGGCCGGACGGCGCGCCCGCAGCCGCTCCCCGTTCTAATCCCGAGCCCATAGAGCCATGACGTCCTTCGCCGCCCGCCCTGCCCCAGGCGGGCGGCGACGCTTTGCTGGGAGGGCGCGGTTACTTCGGGGACTGGAGGCGGCCGGGCCAAGTGTTGTAGTGGTACTTGCCCAGGGTGGCCTCGCTCAGGGGGACGAGGCTGTGCTCCTCCAGGGGAGCGCCGAAGTAGTGGGCGTTCGGGTCGGTGACGACTTCGCGGGGGTCGTTCCACGCGGTCAGGGCCTCGCGGAAGAAGTCGTCCATACGGTAGCGGTCGGGGCCGGCGATCTCGACGCGGCCGTTCACGGGGGAGCCGGTCGCGACGCGGGCGACCTGTTCGGCGACGTCGTCGCCTGCCATGGGCTGGTAGAAGACCGGGGCCATGCGGACCTTGCCGTCGGCGGTGGCCTCGTCGGCGATGGCCCTGGTGAACTCGAAGAACTGCGTCGCATGGACGATCGAGTACGGGATCGGCGACTTCTCGATCAGGGTCTCCTGGGCGATCTTCGCGGTGAAGTAGCCGCGTGCCGGCGGGCGCTCCGCGCCCACGATCGACAGGGCGACGTGGTGGCCGACGCCCGCCTTCTCCTCGGCGGCGAGCAGGTTGCCGGTCGAGGTCTCGAAGAAGTTCAGGACGGCCTCGTCCTCGAAGGACGGGGAGTTCGACACGTCGACCACGACCGAGGCGCCGGTGAGGACGTCCGCGAGGCCCTCGCCGGTGAGGGTGTTGACGCCGGTGTTCGGCGCGGCGGGGACGGCCTCGTGGCCCTGCGCGGTCAGGTTCGCGATCAGCTTCGACCCGATCAGGCCGGTGCCGCCGATGACGACGATCTTCATGAGGGAGCCCTTCTCGTTGAGCGGCCGCACGGTCAGGCGGCCGGGGCGTGCAGTACGTATCCGCTTTTCGCCTTCACCTCTACTGTCACCGGACGAGCCCCGGAGGGAACCAGGGTGTGACCCTGGCCTGGTCACTGGGGGATCCCCGGGAACGGCGAAACGGCGCCCCAGGGGATCGGAACGTCCTCGCACTCCCGTAATGCGGCCCGACCAGGTATTACAGATAGGGACGAACCGATCGGGTGGGTGCCGGTGCTACGAGGTCGACGCGGGGAGTGCGCGGAGCTGGACGCGCTCCTGAACGGGGTCCGCGGTGGTGAGAGCCGGGCACTGGTGCTCCACGGCGAACCCGGGATCGGGAAGACGGCCCTGCTGGAGTACCTGTCCGAGCGGGCGCCCGGGATGCGGACGGTGCGGGTCACGGGTGTGCCGTCCGAGACGGAGCTGGCCTTCGCGGGCCTGCACCGGCTCTGCACCCCGCTTTCCGACGGGCTCGCGGCGCTCCCCGCTCCCCAGCAGGAGGCGTTGCACGCCGCGCTCGGGCTGAGCTCCGGGCGCGCACCCGACCGCTTTCTGGTCGGCCTGGCCATCCTGGGCCTTCTCGCCGAGGCCGCCCATAAGCGTCCCCTCCTGTGCCTGGTGGACGACGTCCAGTGGCTCGACCGGGCCTCCGTGCAGGCGCTGGCGTTCGCGGCGCGGAGGCTGCGCACGGAGTCGGTCGGGGTGGTCTTCGCGGCGAGGCAGGTGGAAGACGATCTCGCCGGGCTGCCCGAGATGGCGGTCACGGGCCTGCCGCACGAGGACGCGCGGGAACTGGTCCGCACCTCCATGCCGGGCACGATGGACGAGCAGGTGCTCGACCGGTTCGTGGCCGAGACGCGGGGCAATCCGCTGGCCCTTCTGGAGCTGCCCAAGGAAGCGAACCTGAAGTACCTCGCGGGCGGTTACGGCGTGCCGGACATCCAGGCGCTCGCAAGCCTCCTCGAAGTCTCCTACCAGCGGCGGTTGGAGGAACTGCCGGAGCCGACGCGGCGGCTGCTGCTGGTCGCGGCGGCGGAGCCGGGCGGGCGGCCGGTCCTGCTGTGGCGGGCCGCCGACCGGCTCGGGATCGGGCTCGAGGCGGCGTCGCCGGCCGTCGAGGCGCAGCTCGTCGAGATCGACGACCGGGTGCGGTTCCGGCATCCGCTGGTGCGCTCCGCCGTGTACTGGGCGGCGTCGCCGGAGGACCGGCGCGCCACGCATCGCGTGCTGGCCGAGGTCACCGATCCGGAGCACGAGCCCGAGCGCCGCGTGTGGCATGCGGCGCAGGGTGCGGAGGCGCCGGACGAGGAGGTCGCGGCGGAGCTGGAGCGTTCCGCCGGCCGGGCGCAGGCGCGCGGTGGGCTGGCCGCGGCGGCGGCGTTCCTCGCGCGGGCGGTGGAGCTGACCCCCGACCACGTCCGGCGGCAGCAGCGCGCGCTGGCCGCCGCGCGGGTGACGCACCAGGCAGGGTCTCCGGAGACGGCGCTCAGGCTCCTGTCGGTCGCGGAGGCCGTACCCCTCGATCAGGCCCGGCGCGGCCAGGTCGAGCTGCTGCGGGCGCAGATCGCCTTCACGACGGACCGGGGCCGTGAGGCTCCGCGGATGCTGCTCGACGCGGCCCGGCGGCTGGCTCCGCAGGACCCCGCGACGGCGCGCGAGACGTACCTGGAGGCGATCAACGCGGCGCTGTTCGCCGGGCCGTCGGCGGACGGGGCCGCCGGAGAGGTCGAGGCGGCGGCCGCGCGGTCCGCTCCGCCGCCGCCCGAGCCGCCGCGGCCGGCCGATCTCCTGCTGGACGGCATGGCGCTGCGGATCACCGAGGGCCTCGCCGCCGGGGCGCCGGTCCTGGAGGCGGCGATGCGGATCTTCCGCGGCCCGGACCTGTCGGAGGAGGACGGGCTGCGCTGGCTCTGGCCGGCGGGGATCATGGCCGCGGCGCTGTGGGATCTGGAGACGTGGGACGTCCTCGCCTCCCGGCACGTCCGGCTCGCCAGGGAGTCCGGGCAGACCACGGCGCTGCCTCTCGCGCTGACCCAGCGGGTCGCCGTGGACGTGTTCGCGGGTGATTTGGCCGCCGCCGAGGGGCTGGTCGAGGAGGTCGCGGCGCTCTCCGAGGCGATCGGGAGCCCCGCGCCGCCGTACGGCGCGCTGCTGGTGTCGGCCTGGCGGGGCCGCGAGGCCGAGGGCGCGGCGCTGCGGCGGGCCGTCGCGGCGGATGCGGCGCGCCGGGGAGAGGGGAACGGGCTCACGGTCGGCGCGTGGGCCGAGGCCCTGCTGGCCAACAGCCTCGGCCGGTACGAGGAGGCGCTGGCCGCCGTCCCCGTGGCCGGGGAGGACCGCCCGGCGGACGTGGGAAGCGCACCCTGGGCGCTGGTGGAGTACATCGAGGCGGCGGCCGGGAGCGGTGAGCCCGACCGCGGCGCCGCGGCCCTCCGGCGGCTCACCGAGGTGACGGTCCCGGCCGGGACGGACTGGGCGCTGGGCGTCCATGCGCGCTCGCGTGCCCTCCTCAGCACCGGCACGGCGGCGGAGGACCGGCACCGCGAGGCGATCGACCTGCTCGGACGGACGGGTGTGCGCGGCGAACTGGCCCGCGCCCACCTCCTGTACGGCGAGTGGCTGCGCCGCGAAGGCCGCAAGGGGGACGCGCGCGAGCAGCTCAGGATCGCCCATGAGTCGTTCACCGTGATGGGGATGGACGCCTTCGCCAAGCGGGCGGCCCACGAGCTGCTGGCCACGGGTGAGAACGTCCGCAAACGGCCCGGCGAGGCGGCGAGCGAGCTCACGCCGCAGGAGGCGCAGATCGTCCGGCTCGTCCGGGAGGGCCTGACGAATCCGGAGATCGGGGCCCGGCTGTTCATCAGCCCGCGCACCGTGGAATGGCACCTGCGCAAGACGTTCGGCAAGCTCGGGATCACCTCGCGCAAGCAGCTCCAGCGCGGCGGCGCCCCCGCGAGCCTTCTGGTCGAGGGTGAGCGCTGACCGGCACCCCCGCGAGGTCATGGGACGTGCAGCGATCGTCCAAGAACGCGCCGGTCGCGACTAGGGCGCGAGGGGGGCGGCATGACTGCGGGTAGGTCTGTCGGCTTTCTGGGGGTCCTGTGGCTTCGGCTGCGCCGCTCGGCTCTGCGATGGCCCGCATCGGGGCGTTCTGCGCGCGCCGCCCGGTCTGGGTGCTCGTGGCCTGGCTCGTGCTGCTGGTCGCGGCGCTGGGCGGGCAGAGGGCCGTCAACGCCACCTACGACGACGAGGTCAGCCTGCCGGAGACGCCGTCGGCCATCGGGGCGGACCTGCTCAGGACCACCGATCCCGCGGCCGCGTGGCCGACCGGCAAGGTCGTGTTCCATGTCGGCTCCGGCACGATCGCCGACCGCGGGCGGGCGCTCGGGCAGACCATCGCCGCCCTGAAGACGCTGCCCCACGTCATCACCGCGTCCGGCCTGGTGACCAGCGCGGACGGCCGCACGGCCTACACGGTCGTGTCCTTCGACGCGGACCTGATGACCCTCGGCTACCCCTACACCCGCCGGCTCGACCAGGCCACCGAGCCCGCTCGCGCGGACGGCGTCGGGGTCGCGTACGGCGGGGGCCTGGACCAGGTCGTCCGCCCGCCTCCCGTCCAGCCCTTCGGCGAGGTGGTCGCGCTCGGCGCCGCCCTGCTGGTCCTGCTGTTCGCGTTCGGCAGCGTCCTGGCCGCGCTGCTGCCGATCGGGACCGCGCTGGTCGGGGTCGGGACGGGCATCGGCGTCCTGGGCATGATCGCGGGCGTGCTGACGTTCGGTACCTCGGCGACCGGGCTGGCGATCATGATCGGGCTGGGCGTCGGGGTCGACTACGCGCTCTTCCTGATCACGCGGTTCCGGCAGGACCTGATGGACGGCGGGCGCCCCCGGGAGGCGGCCGTGCGGGCCACCGCGACCGCCGGGCACGCGGTGCTGATCGCCGCGATCACCGTGGCGGTGGCCCTGCTCAGCCTGTACGCGGGCGGGCTGGCCTTCGTCGGCAAGCTCGGCTTCGCCGGGGCCGTCGGGGTCGCCGTCGCGTCCGCCGCGGCCCTGACGCTGACGCCGGCCGCGCTGGCACTGCTCGGGCACCGCATCGACCGGTTCCGCGTGCGCCGTCCCGTCGCCGAGTCGTCGGGCAAGCGGGACCGCTGGCTCCGCTACGCCCGGCTGGTCTCGCGGCGGCCGTGGCCCTTCCTGATCGCGGGGGCCGGGCTGCTGGCGCTGATGTCGGTGCCGCTCTTCTGGATGCGGCTGGGGCACGTCGACGAGGGGGCCGATCCCGTCGGCAGCACGACCCGCACGGCCTACGACTGGATCGCGGGCGCGAGCGGGCCGGGGTTCGGGCCCGGCGCCAACGGCACCTTCTCCCTCGTGGTCGACGGGCGCCGCGCGACCACGTCCGCCGACCAGATCACCGGTGGCCTCGACCGCGAGCTCCGGGACACGCCGGGGATCGCCTCCTTCACCCCGCCCGCACCGGGCCTGGAGAAGAAGATCCTCGTCACCACGGTCACGCCGGCCACCGGTCCGCAGACGGCGGCGACCGGCGAGCTGTTCGCCGCGCTGACCGAGCGCACGCTGCCGGACGCCCTCGCCGGCACGGGGGCCAAGGGGTACGTCACCGGCGCCGTCGCGGGCGGGTTCGACTTCCGCGACACCGTCGAGGCGCGGCTGCCGATCATCATCGGGATCGTGCTGGTCGCGGCGTTCCTGCTGCTGATGGTCGTGTTCCGGAGCCTGCTGGTGCCGCTCAAGGCCGTCGTCCTCAACCTGCTCACGACCGCGGCGTCCTACGGCGCGCTGGTCGCGGCGTTCCAGTGGGGCTGGGGGGACGGGCTGCTCGGCCTGCCCGGCCCGGTGCCGATCGAGTCCTACGTCCCGATGATGATGTTCGCGATCGTCTTCGGGCTGTCCATGGACTACGAGATCTTCCTGCTCTCCCGGATCGCGGAGGCGTGGCGGGCCTCCCGCGACAACACCGAGTCCGTCGGCACCGGCCTCGCCATCACCGGACGCGTCATCTCCAGCGCCGCGCTGATCATGACGCTGGTGTTCCTGGGCTTCACCGTGACGCCCACCGTGGCCATCAAGATGCTCGCCGTGGGGCTCGCGTTCAGCGTCATCCTGGACGCGACGGTCGTGCGGCTCGTGCTCGTCCCGTCGCTGATGGTGCTGGTGGGCGAGGCCAACTGGTGGCTCCCCCGCCGCCTGGCGCGGATCCTGCCGAACCTGGGCGCGTGACCCGGCCCGAGGGGCCGCCCGCCGCGGCGCCCGCGAAGGCCGGTGATTTCGCCGATGCCCGCGGGGGCGGAGGCGATCAGACTCCGGGCGTTGGCTCGTCCCACCCCTGGAGGTTCCATGAGAAGGCTTCTCGGCTCCCTCGCCGCGTTGATCGCGGCGCTGGCGGCGTTCGGAGTCGGTCTCGCGCCGGCGCAGGCCGCCGGGCCGCGGCCGGTCGTGTTCGTGCACGGGTACACCGGCAGCGCGTCCAACTGGATCACCGCCATGTCGGTGTTCCGCGCCGCGGGCTACAGCAGCGACCAGCTGTTCGCGTACGAGTACAACTCCTACGGGGACAACAAGCAGAACGCGGCGGGGCTCGCGTCGTACGTGAGCCAGGTGAAGTCGCGGACCGGCGCGTCCCAGGTCGACATCGTCAACCACTCCATGGGCGGCCTCGTCAGCCAGTACTACCTGAAGGTGCTGAACGGGAACCCGAACGTGGCGCACCTGGCGTCGATCGCGGGCGCCAACCACGGGACGACCTACGCGAGCGCCTGCACGATCTTCGAGACGTGCCGGCAGATGCTCCCCGGGTCGACGTTCATCCAGCAGATCAGCGCGGGGGACGAGACGCCCGGCAGCACGCAGTACGCCACCTGGTACTCGCCCTGCGACGGCATCATCATCCCCTACACCAGCACCCGCCTGGACGGCGCGAACAACCACTACGTGCCCTGCCAGACCCACCTCGGCTACCTGACCGACGCGGTGGTGCTCGGCGCCATCGCGCAGTTCACGAAGAGCTGAGTCCAGGAAACGACAGAACGGGCGGGAGGGGCGACCTCCCGCCCGTTCCGTTTAGCGTCGTGGAGGCGGGTGCAGAAATCCCGGGTGGAGGGCCGGAGTCGAGGGAGAGGCAGTCCTGTGGAAGAGCGTCCGTGGAAGCTCGTGGGCGCCGGACTGGTCTGCCTGGGATTGGTCGCCTGCCACGGCCCGGCCGTCGCGGGGAGCAAGCCGTCCGCGAAGGGCGGTTCAGGGCTCCGCGGAAAGGTCATCGTGCTCGATCCCGGGCACAACGGCGGGAACGCCGCCCATCCCGAAGTGATCAACAAGAAGGTCTGGGTGGGGAACGGCTACAAGGCCTGCAACACGACCGGCACCGCCACCGCGAACGGCTACGCCGAGCACGCCTTCACATGGGACGTGTCGAACCGGCTGGCGAAGGTGCTGCGGGCCAAGGGCGCCGAGGTGAGGTTGACGCGCGACAGCGACACCGGGGTCGGGCCCTGCGTCACCGAGCGGGCGGCGATCGGGAACCGCGCGCACGCCGACGCGGCGCTGTCGATCCACGGCGACGGGGTCCCGGCGGGCAAGCACGGGTTCCACGTCATCCTGCCGCTGCCCGTGGGCGGGAACAAAGGGATCGTGGCCCCGTCCGCCCGGCTGGGGAAGGCGGTCCGCGACGCCTACCGGTCCGGGACGGACGTGCCCTACGCCAACTATGTCGGGAAGAACGGACTCGACCGGCGGGACGACCTCGGCGGGCTGAACATGTCCACCGTCCCGGTCGTGTTCATCGAATGCGGGAACATGCAAGACCCGGGTGACGCCGGGAAGATGTCGAATGCCGCGTTCAGGCAGCGGATGGCCGAGTCGCTGGCGAAGGGCTTCGAGCACTATCTGCGGTGAGTTTGCCTTTTACGGGGATTCACCGGGACGCATCCGGCTAGGTCCGTCTCATAGAGCACACCGGACGAACGGACGGATCGCCATGAGCCGTAGGCGTGGACGGAGCGAGTCGCCGCCCAACTGGGAACTCCTGCTGGGGCTTGTCGCGACCGGCTTCATCATCTACGTGTGGGTGTGGGCGGCGACGCAGGGCGGCCCGCCCTGGTCCTGGTAGGCACACCGCCCCGCATGTCCCGCCCTATCGGGCCAGGAGCGCCCTGAGGTGCTTCGCCACCTCCGCGGGCGCCTCCTCCGCCATGAAGTGGCCGCAGGTGACGGTCTCGTGCCGGAGGTCGGCCGCCCAGGCGCCCCACAGCGCGACGGCGTCGTACCCGAGGGCCGCGCCCCAGTCCTGCTGCAGGACGGTGACCGGCATCCGCAGACGGTTGCCGGCGTCGCGGTCGGCCTGGTCGTGGTCGACGTCGACGCCCGCGGACGCGCGGTAGTCCGCGACGATCGAGGGGATCGCGGCGCGGCAGGCGTCCAGGTACGCGGCGCGGACGTCGGGCGGTATCGCGGCCGGGTCGTTCGTCCACACGTCGAGGAAGTGGCCGAAGAACGCGTCCGAGGCCCCCGCGATCAGCTGCTCGGGCAGGCCGGGCGGCTGCGCCATCAGGTACAGGTGGAAGCCCACGGCGGCCGAGGCGCC
This sequence comes from Spirillospora sp. NPDC049024, assembly GCF_040649235.1. Lineage (NCBI taxonomy): Bacteria > Bacillati > Actinomycetota > Actinomycetes > Streptosporangiales > Thermomonosporaceae > Spirillospora > Spirillospora sp. NPDC049024. The sequence continues at coordinate 456,268 of NZ_JBEZFD010000004.1, read as the reverse complement.
GTGCATGACGTCCCACATGTCCAGGGTCGGCAGGACGTCCAGGCAGGCCAGGTGGGTGATCGTGTCGGGATGGTCGAGGCCGGCGCGGAAGGCGACGAGCGCGCCGCGGTCATGGCCGGCGAGGGCGAAGCGGTCGTGGCCGAGGGCGCGGGCGAGGGCGACGATGTCGGCGGCCATGGTCCGCTTGGAGTAGCCGTCGGACGGTTTGTCGCTCTCGCCGTACCCGCGCAGGTCGGGGACGATGACCGTGTGGTCGGCGGCGAGGTCGCGGGCGACGTGCCGCCACATCAGGTGGGTCTGCGGGAAGCCGTGCAGCAGCACGATCGGGGAGCCCGATCCGCCGACCGCCGCGTTGAGGGACACGCCCTCGGCGACGGGGACGCGCTGGTAGTCGAAATCGCTGATCGTTGGCATGCCGTCCAGGCTGCCGGGCGCGGATGAGCATCCGATGAGCGCTATACCGTGGTGGGCGTGGAGGTCCTGTTCGGGGTGCTCGGGCCGGTGACCGCCTGGGACGGGGCCGGGAACGCGATCGCCCTCAAGGGGCCGCGGCACCGCGCCGTCCTGGCCCGGCTGCTCATCGCGCGCGGGCGCGTGGTCCCGGTGTCCCGGATCGTGGACGATCTGTGGATCGACCCGCCGTCGGACGCGGTGGGGGCCGTCCGCACCTTCGTGGCGGCCCTGCGGCGCGTCCTCGAACCCGGCCGCCCGCCGCGCACGCCGCCCCGGCTGCTGGTCACCGAGGGTCCGGGATACGCGCTGCGCGCCGCCCCGGACGCCGTGGACGCCTGGCGGTTCGAGCGGGTCGTGGCCTCCGACCGTCCACCCGCGGAGCTGGCGGAGGCGCTGGACGAGGCGCTGGGCTGGTGGCGCGGCCCCGCCTACGCCGAGTTCGCCGACGAACCGTGGGCCCGGGCGGAGCACTCCCGGCTGGCCGAGCTGCGGCTGCGCGCCGTCGAGCGGAGGGCAGAGGCGCGGCTCGCGCAGGGCCTGGCCGCCGAGGCCGTACCGGACCTGGACGCGCACGTCGCCGAGCACCCCTGGCGCGAGGACGCCTGGCGCCTACTGGCGCTCGCCCTGTACCGCACGGGCCGCCAGGGTGATGCGCTGGCCGTGCTCCATAGGGCCCGCACGCTTCTGGTCGAGCAGCTGGGGCTGGACCCCAGCCCGGCCTTGCGCCGCCTAGAGGAGGACATCCTCCGCCAGGCCGACCACTTGCAACCCTCCCGGGACGCGGCGTCGCGCGTGTGGGCGCAGGCGGCCGAGGCGTACGACCGCACGGTCGCGTCCGGATCGCGCGCCCGGCTGGAGTCGACGGTCGGGCTCCTGCGGAACCTCGCGGTGACCGGCGCCGGGGGCCTGGAGGCGGCCCGCGAGCAGCGCCTCGCGGCGATCACGGCGGCCGAGGAACTGGGCGACGCGGAGCTGACCGCCCGGGTGATCGGCGCCTTCGACGTCCCGGCGATCTGGACGAGGTCGGACGATCCGCGCCAGGCGGCCGGGGTGGTCGCGGCGGCGGAGCGCGCCCTCGCCAGGCTGCCGCGCGGGCACGACGCCGCGCGGGCCCGGCTCCTGGCCACGATCGCGCTGGAGTCGCGCGGCGACCGCGGCGACCGGGGGCGCGAGGCGGCGCGGGAGGCGGAGCGGATCGCCCGCGACCTGGACGATCCGGCCCTCCTGGCGTTCGCGCTGAACGGCGCGTTCATGCAGGCGTTCGACCGGGCGGGGCTGGCGCCGCGCCGGGACGGGATCGGCGCCGAGCTGGTGGACCTGGCGGAGCGGGGCGGCCTGTCGAGTTACGAGGTGCTCGGGCATCTCGTCCGGCTCCAGGCCCGCGGCGCGCTCGGGGACTTCGGCGGGGCGGACCGGCACGCGGCCGCCGCCGACCGCCTGGCCGAGCGGCACGAGCGCCCGCTGGTCGGCGTGTTCACGACCTGGTACCGGGCTCTGCGGCTCGCCGCGTCCGGTGAGGCCTCGTTCGAGGAGGCGGAGGACGCCTACCGGGGCGCCGCCGAGAACATGCGGGGCTGCGGGATGCCCGGGCTTGAGGGCGGTCTGCTGCCGCTCGCCCTCCTCTGCCTGCGCGTCCAGCACCGGCGGCCCGCGCAGACCGAGCCGGCCGACTGGGGACCGTACCTGCCCTGGGCGCGCCCTTTGGTGCTGCTGGCGCGCGGCCGTCCCGGCGAGGCCGCCGCGGCGCTGCGGGACGTCCCCGACCCGCCCCGGGACCTGATGTTCGAAGCCCTGTGGTGCCTCACCGCACAGGCCGCCATCGCCGTCGACGACCGTGTGGCGATGCGGCGTGCACACGACGAACTCGCCCCGGCCGCGGGCGAGCTGGCGGGCGCGCAGAGCGGGCTGCTCACCCTCGGCCCGGTCTCCCGCCACCTGGACGACCTCGCCGCCGCCCTCGGCGAATGACCCGGCGCCCGGCCTCTTCGCAGGGTTTACCTGGCGCAGGCCTTCGCCATTCCCCCGCCGGGTAGGGCGCCAGCGAGAACTGCGAGAGGAGACAGGCGTCGTGACGGACGTTGCGAGCATGGGGCCACAGCCGGGGGACGACCGTCCGGTGCTGACCAACCGGCAGGGCCACCCGGTCTACGACAACCAGAACCAGCGCACGGTCGGCGCCCGGGGCCCGGCCACCCTGGAGAACTACCAGTTCCTTGAGAAGATCAGCCATTTCGACCGCGAGCGCATCCCGGAGCGGGTCGTCCACGCGCGCGGCGTGACGGCGTACGGGTACTTCGAGTCGTACGGGAAGTGGGGCGACGAGCCGGTCTCGGCCTACACCCGCGCCGCCCTGTTCCAGGGGGAGGGCAAGCGCACGCCGATCGCGCTGCGGTTCTCGACCGTCATCGGCGGGCGCGACTCGGCGGAGACGGCCCGCGACCCGCGCGGGTTCGCCATCAAGTTCTACACCGAGGACGGCAACTGGGACCTCGTGGGCAACAACCTGGCGGTCTTCTTCATCCGGGACGCCATCAAGTTCCCCGACGTCATCCACGCGCTCAAGCCCGACCCGGTGACGTTCCGCCAGGAGCCCGGGCGCATCTTCGACTTCATGTCGCAGACGCCTGAGTCGATGCACATGCTCGTCAACCTGTTCAGCCCGCGCGGCATCCCAGCCGACTACCGGCACATGCAGGGGTTCGGCGTGAACACCTACAAGTGGGTGAACCAGGCGGGCGAGACCAAGCTCGTGAAGTACCACTGGATGCCGAAGCAGGGCGTGCGCAGCATGACGGCCGAGGACGCGGCCGCGGTGCAGGCCGACGACCTCGGGCACGCGACGAGGGATCTGAAGGACGCCATCGAACGCGGGGATTTTCCGGAGTGGGAGCTGGTCGTCCAGATGATGGACGACCACGAGCACCCGGAGCTGGACTTCGATCCCCTCGACGACACGAAGGTGTGGCCGGAGAACGACTTCCCGCCGAAGCCGGTCGGGCGGATCGTCCTCGACCGCAACGTGGAGGACACCTTCGCCGAGAACGAGCAGATCTCGTTCGGCACGGGCGTCCTGGTCGACGGGCTCGACTTCTCCGACGACAAGATGCTCGTCGGGCGGACGTTCTCCTACAGCGACACCCAGCGCCACCGGGTCGGCCCGAACTACCTGCAACTGCCCGTCAACCGCGCCAAGGGCGCCCATGTGCGGACGAACCAGCGCGACGGGCAGATGACCTACCACGTGGACGCCGGCGGCTCGAACCCCCACGTGAACTACGAGCCGTCCATGACCGGCGGCCTGCGCGAGGGCGAATACCCGACGCACGACGAGCAGGGCCCGGAGATCACGGGGCGGCTCACCCGCAAGCGCATCGCCCGCGCGAACGACTACAAGCAGGCGGGCCAGCGCTACCTGCTGATGGAGGAGTGGGAGCGCGACGACCTGGTGCGCAACCTCGTGGAGCAGATCTCGCAGTGCGCGCGTCCCGTCCAGGAGCGGATGGTGTGGCACTTCCTTCTCGTCGAGGACGACCTGGGGCTGCGCGTCGGCGAGGGGCTCGGCATCTCTGCCGACGACGTCAGGCACCTCGGCCCGTTGCCGGGTCAGGACCTCACCGACGAGGACCAGCAGCGCTTGAAGAACCTCGGCCAGAACGGCTCGCGGGACGTCAACGGCCTGAAGATGACGCACTGCGTCCCGGACGAGAGAGCCGTCCGGCGGCGCTAGTCAGAGGGCGAGCAGGAGCTTGCCGATGGTGGCGCGGTCGGCGAGGTCGCGGTGGGCCCGGGCGGCCTCGGCCAGCGGGTAGGAGGCGTGGAGGCGCGGGCGGAGACGGCCGGCGGCGACCTGGCGGAGGAGGTGGGCGAACCGGTCCTCCAGTTCCGCCCGGCTGACGACGAAGTCGGCGAGCGTGGGACGGGCCAGCAGGACCGAACCCGCCCGGGCCAGCCGCTGCGGGTCCACCGGCGGCACCTGGCCGCTGGAGGCACCGAAGAGCACCAGCGTCCCGCGCCGCCGCAGCGCCTCCAGTGAATCGTCGAAAGTGCTCGCGCCGACTCCGTCGTAGACCGCGTGGGCTCCGGCACCGTCCGTGAGCCGCCGTACTTCTGCGGCGAATCCGTCGTAGCCGAGCACGTGGTCGGCGCCCGCGTCGCGGGAGGCCGCCGCCTTGGCGGCGGAGGAGACGGTGGTCAGGACGGTGGCCCCGAGGGCTTTGGCGAGCTGGGTGAGCAGCAGCCCCACCCCGCCGGCGCCGGCGTGGACCAGCACGGTGTCCCCGGGGGCGATGCGGTAGGAGGCGGTCGCCAGGTATTGCGCGGTCATTCCCTGCAAGGGGAGGGCGGAGGCCACCTCGTCGGTGACGGTGTCCGGTATCGGGAGCGCCTTGGCCGCGGGTACGGCGACGTACTCGGCGTATGACCCGGGGACGCCCTCCCAGGCCACCCGGTCCCCGGGCCGTATTCCCGCCACGTCGGCGCCCACGGCCACCACCTGCCCCGCTCCCTCACCTCCGGGCACGAAGGGCACCGGACGGGGATACACGCCCGAGCGCTGGTAGACGTCGATGTAGTTGACCCCGGCATAGGCGACTCGGACCAGCACCTGGTCGCGGGTCAGCCCGGGTTCCTCCACTTCGCTGAACCTCAGGGCCGATGGACCGCCCGGCGAAGAGACGACGATCGCCTTCACCGGTGGAAGCCCTCGATGAGCCGCTGTACCCGCAGGCCGGCGGAGAAGTCGGCCAACGTGGTCGGCTCGCCCCGGACCGTTCTGGCGAACTCGGTCAACCGGGTCCGTTCATCACCCCGTGGACCGTCCAGCGTGACCTCCCGCCAGCCGGACCCGTCGCCCTTGAGAAGCCGCGACCATTCGGTGATCCGGTAGGAGGCCTTGGATCCGTACAGCGTCCACTCGTAAGTCTCCGGCCCGGCGGCCACCTGCCCGGACACCCGCACCGGCACCCCGTCGGCCGCGGCCAGGAGCCCGCTCGCCGTGGTTTCGGCGGCGGGTCCGTAGTCGATCCGGGTGTGCGACCGGGTCAGCGGGCCCAGCAGGCGGTCGGTAAGGAACAGGTAGTGCGAGGCGACCTCGCGCAAGAAGCCGCCCTGCTCCCGACCGGCCACCCAGGCGGCTTCGCGCTGGAAGGCGCGCGGCCACTCCGGGAACAGCAACCGAACGTCCACGCCCAGCACCGTGCCGACTTCGCCGGCGCGCAGCGCCCGACCGACCTCGACCGAGGCGGCGCGGTCGGAGAGCACGAAGTTGAGCGCGTTCACCGCCTCGAGTTCTGCGGCGACCGAGACCATCTCGGCGCCCTCGTCGAGGTCGACGGCGAGCGGCTTCTCGCAGAAGACGGCCTTGCCCGCCTTCATCGCCTGGACGGCGTAGCCGGCATGGGTCGAGGGCGGCGAGGCGATGTAGACCGCGTCGATGTCCGGATGGTCGATCACACGTTGGGCGTCCCGTGTATGCGCGATGCCAGCGGGCGCCGACCGGGCCGGGTCGGCGGCCAGCACCACCTTGTACTCGGGATGGTCGACCGCGATACCGAGCATCTCAGAGCCCATGGCGCCCAAGCCGATGACGCCCAGGCCGATTACCTGCCGATTCATGCGCATCAGGCTGCCGCCCAAAGAAGCATCAGCACAAGCGATGATTTGTTAACCACGATGAAGTATCACTGTATTGTCGGCTCATGCTCGACGTTCACCGGCTGATGGTGCTCCGCTCCGTCGTGGAGACCGGCTCTGTCCAGGCCGCCGCCGCGCACCTGGGCTACTCGCCCTCGGCGATCAGCCAGCACCTGGCCGCTCTCCAGCGCGAGACCGGCACGGTGCTGATGGAGCGGATCGGCCGGGGCGTCCGGCCGACCGCGGCGGGACGGCTGCTGGCCACTCACGCCGAGCGGATCCAGAACCAGATCTCCGAGGCCGAGACCGCCCTCGCCGACCTTCGCGCAGGCAAGACCCGGCGCCTGGTGATCCGCTACTTCGCCACGGCGGGAGCGGCGCTCGTACCACCGGTCATGGTCGACTTCAGCCGCCGCTTCCCGGACGTGCGGGTGGATCTGCGGCTCGGCAAGGGCCTCGGCAACGAGGGCGCCGACGCCGAGATCCTGGTGCTGCCCGGCACGGCCGGGGTGCCGGCCGGGTTCCGCGCGATCCACCTGCTCGACGACCCCTACGTAGTGGTGCTCCCGCCCGGCCATCCGCTCGCCGGGGAGGAGAAGGTGGAGTTGGCCCGGCTCAGCTGTGAGCCGTGGATCGACAACGAGACGCCCAGCACGCTCTGCCGGGAGATCGTCCTCGACGCCTGCGGTGCGGCCGGGTTCAGCCCGCATTTCGCCGTGGAAGCCCACGACTACTCCTCGGCCGTCGCCTTCGTCGCCGCCGGGCTGGGCGTGACCGTCCTCCCCCGACTCGCCCTGAGCGCCACCGCCACCAGCGATCTGACCTGGCGCCCGGTCGTCCGTCCGATCCCGCAGCGCGAGATCTACGTCGTGGTCAAGGAACACGCCGCAGGCCATCCGGCCCTGGCCGCCTTCGTCGCCCTGCTCCAAGCCGAGGCCGCACAAAGGAGCGCCTCGATCATCGCCGCGGCGGGAAGCCCTGTCGAAGGACGATGAACGCTGACCATCGGTCCCGACCGAGAGAGCCGTCCGGCGACGCTGGTCCGCTGACGCACGCCGTTCGCCGGGCGTGCGGCGTCAGTTCTCGGAGACGAGGGTGTAGATGCGGCACACGCCGTCGCGGCGGCCGGCGCGGTGGTGGCCCTCGACGGCGGCCTGGACGATCCGGCCCTCGGCGCTGAACGCCTGCTCCATGACGTCGACGTACTCGGCCGTGGGCGGGTAGAGGCGGGCGGCGGCGCCGGCCGTGCGGCGGATGAGGACGCGGGCGCCGGTGCGCAGCGCGGACTCGAAATGGCGGACGTCGTGCCCGGCGCGGGCCTCGCTGGCGCCGAGGGCGCGGAAGGCGTCGAGCACGGCGCCGGTCTCGCGGGCGCCGGTGTAGGCGGCGAGGGCGTCCCGGACGAGGAAGAGGATCTCGCGCGGCCGCAGGTGCGTGTAGGCGGGGACGCGCTCGGCGATCTCCCCGGCGACCTCGGCGGTGATCTCGTCGAGGTGGTCGGTGAGGAACTGGTCCAGAGTGGGCTGCATGGCGCGTCCCCTCTCGTTGCTCGTCCCCGGTCGCGACCGGGAGCGTTGGCCGAGAGCACACCGATCCGGGCGGATGCGGTGAGGTTATGTTACCGACGCGTAGGTCGAATTCGCTGCCCTATTTGGCGAAATATCGCTAAGCGGGATTGGCGGCTCGTCCTTCGGTGACCAAGAGGACGATCGTCTCCCCGTGGCCGGACGCTAGAAGCGGGCGACGGTCCGGTGTCAGAGCAGCGCGGACGCCGGCGAGGGAGGCAGCGCCGCAGGGCCCTGCCGGAACCCCGAGAGCGGCCAGGTCGCGCGCCGCGCGGGCTGTGGACGCGTCGGTGACCGCTACCGCTGCGTCCAGGCCGGAGCGGAGAACTGGCCAGGCGAGGGTCGACGGAGTTGCGCAGTTCAGGCCCGCCATTGTGGTCGATCCCGTCTCGACGGTCAGCGGCCTGTCCTGGTGGAGGCTCGCCAATACGCAGGGCGCCGCATCGGGTTCGACGGAGAGCAACGTAGGGGCAGACCGTCCGGAGCGGTAGTGAGTCACAGCCGCCTGGGCCAGCGACCCCACTCCGACTGGAATGGCCACAAGACCTGCTGGGGCGGCGCCAGCGTCAGCGAGTTGTTCGTCTATCTCGGTGAAAAGCGTGGAGTAGCCCTCGACGATCCACTGCGGCACGCGTTCGTAGCCGGGCCAGGCCGTGTCCTGGACGAGCAGCGCCGACGGATCGGACGCCGCGGTGTCGGCGGCCGTCCGCACTGCCTCGTCGTAGGGGACCGGTACCTCGGTGACGGCCGCGCCCTCCGCCTTGATCGCGGCCACGGCTTCGGGGTGGACGCCGTACGGGACGAAGACGTCCGCCGGAAGCCCCAGCAGCCGGGCCATCGCCGCGACCGCGCGCCCGTGGTTGCCGTCCGTCGCCGTGACGAGCCGGACGTCCGGCCGCAGGGACCGTAGCCCCGCGAGGGAAGTATCCGCGGGCGCAAGGCCCAGGCGGTCGCAGAGCGCGCGGTGGACACCCCACGAGGCACCGAGGATCTTGAAGGCGGGCAGCCCGAGGCGCGCCGACTCGTCCTTGACGAAAAGCCGTCGCGTGCCGAGTCCGGCCGCCAGGGACGGCAGTTCCACGAGCGGCGTCGGGGCGTGGCCGGGGAGCGTCCGGTGGAAGGCGGCGACGTCGCGCGGCGCGGGCGGGCACGTCCAGTCGCGCGCCGCCGGGCGGGCGTACCAGGACGAACGGGCAAGCGAGGCGGGGGCCGTGGCCATGGCGACCACGGTGCCGTACGGGCATCCGATCGGTCCAGCGAATGTTTCCGAGCGATAATCGTCAGTCATACCGATGAATGGAGCTTCCATGCTGGACCTGCACCGGCTCCGGCTCCTGCGCGAGCTGAAGCACCGGGGGACGCTCGCCGCCGTCGCCGAGGCCCTGTCCTACAGCCCGTCCTCGATCTCGCAGCAGTTGTCCGTGCTGGAGAAGGAGGCGGGGGTGCCGCTGCTGGAGCCGGTGGGGCGCCGCGTCCGGCTGACCGCGCAGGCCGAGATCCTCGTCGCGCACACCGAGGCGGTGCTGGAGCGCCTCGAACGGGCGGAAGCGGACCTCGCCGCGTCCCTGCACGGCATCACCGGGGTGCTGCGGGTCGCCGCGTTCCAGACGGCCGCGCTGGCGCTCGTCCCGGACGCGCTCAGCGTGCTCCGCGACGCCCACCCGCGGCTCCGGATCGAGGTCACCCAGCGGGAGCCCGAAAGCGCCCTGCCCGCCCTGCTGGCCCGCGACTTCGATCTGGTGATCACCGAGGAGTACCCGGGCGACCCGAGCCCCCGCCCCGCCGGCGTCGACCACGAGGAGCTCGGCACGGACGAGATCCGCCTCGCCCTCCCGCCGCGGACGCCGGACGCCGCCCTGCGCGACCTGACGGAAAGCCCGTGGGTGATGGAGCCGGAGGGCACGGCGTCGCGGCGGTGGGCGACGCGGCTGTGCCGGGAGGCCGGGTTCGAGCCGGATGTGCGGTTCGAGTCGACGGACCTGCTGCTGCACCTGCGGCTGGTCGAGCGCGGCCACGCCGCCGCGCTGCTGCCGGGCCTGGTGTGGCAGGGCCGCCCGCCCGCGGTGCCGGTCGTCCGGCTGCCGGAGGAGCACCGGACGCGGCGCCTGTTCACCGCGTCCCGGCGCGGAGGCGGATCGCACCCGGCCGTGCGCGCCTTCCGCGAAGCGCTCGCGGCCGGATTCTCGACCCGACCCTGAGATCGGCCCAGGTCAGAGACGTCCCCCTAGGACCTCCTAAGGATCGGCCGGGGGAGAGAATCGGGGTTTTCCCCTATGGCGGTGAATCCGCGCGGCAGGCAGAGTCGTACTCAGAGAGAAGGGTGACGAGGAAGTCTCCTGCAGCAGGAAGGCAGTTCGATGTCGACCACGCCGAGCCCCACGCCGATGACCGCGTCCGACCTCGCCGAGATCCTGTTCACCTCCCCGCTGCAGGAGTCCGACCACCCGTCCGCCGAGCAGGTCCGCACGGCGATCGAAGACCGGTTCGGGGCCTGCGGCGGGGACAGCTCCGCGTGGGTCGCCGCCGTCGCTCAGGAGGCGGGCGACCACCCAGAGACCTTCACGGCCCGGATGCGCTGGGCGCTCACCACCGTGTGCGAGGCCTATCCCGACCTGACCACCGCCGCCTGACCCCGGGAGGGACCATGCGCTCACCGTTCGCCGACCGCCGCGAGGACATCCTCCCGCGCTCGCTCGCCGACCTGCTCGCCGCCGACGCGCCCCGCGCCGACGAGACGCCCCGGCGCCGGGAGCGCCGCACCAGGACCGTGCGGCGCGTCACATAGCCGGCGCGCGCGGGGTCAGTGGCGCGACTTGGTCTTCTTGCTCGTCTTGCTCGTCTTGTGTTTCGTCGAGTGCTTCTTCTTGTGGCCGCCGCCGTCCGACTCCCACTCGTAGCCGGGGGTGTTGTTCTTGCAGAAGCGGTCGCTGACCTTCGTGTCGGTCGCGTCGTGCTCGCACCAGCGGTCCTGACCGCAGGCCGTCAGCCCGAACGCGGCGACCAGGCCGACGAGCGCGAGGGCCGCGGAACGGGTTTTCAACATCTCTCGCCTCTCTGTAAGGGGTCGTCGGTGACGACGGGGGATCTGACGTGCGCGAACGTGCACGCGTTCCCTCGCCGTGCGAGACGGGACGTGGCCGGGTCCGGCCGCGAACTATGCTGGCCGCCGTGACCGAAGAGCCGACGGAGGAACAGGGCGGCCATGCCGGCGCCGGCGCCCGCGAGTACCGCATCGGCGAACTCGCCAAGGCCGCGGGGGTCCCGGTCCGGACCCTGCGGTACTACCAGGAGCGCAAGCTGCTGCCCCCGCCCCGGCGCGAGGGCCGCATCGGCCTGTACTCCGAGGACCACCTGGCCCGCCTCCGCATGATCGGGAACCTGCTGGACCGCGGGCACACCCTGGAGGGCATCCGCGAGCTGCTCGCGGCGTGGGAGCAGGGCCGCGACATCGGCACCGTCCTCGGCGTCGAGAAGGCGGTCACGACCCCGTGGTCGAACGAGGTCCCGGTGACGATGACGCTGGACGAGCTGGCCGCGCTCTTCCCCGGCGAGGTCGGCCCGGAGTCGGTCGCGCGGGCCGTCGAGCTCGGCCACATCGAGGTGGACGGCGACCGCGTCACCCACTGGAGCCGCCGCCAGCTCGACGCGACGGTGACGCTCGTCCGCGCCGGGGTTCCGCTGGACGCCGTGCTGTCGGCGGGCCAGGAGCTCCAGCGCAGCATGGACGACCTGGCCGCGATGTTCGTCCGCCTGATCACGACGCATGTCGTCGGGCGCCTGGACGAGGCCGTCGACGACCGGCACCTCGGGGCCCTCACCGACACCATCGCCCGGCTGCGCCCGGGGGCCCAGGTCACGGTCGAGGCCGGGTTCGCGCGGGCCATGGACCGGCAGGTCCGCGCCGCGATCGACGAGCTGCTCGGCCGGCTGACCACTCCCTGATCCGATCTTTACCGGACCCCGGCCGGTGGACGCCGCGGCCCCGCGCCCCCGATCCTTAGCGTGGCCGTGTGTCACGTTCCATCGCCGCGCTCGCGCTCGCGGCCGCCCTGATGCCGGTCGCCGCACCCGCTCGGGCCGCGGCCCCGGACGGGCCCTGCTCGTCGTCCCGGTCCCCGAAGGCCGCCGACCGGCTCGGCACCCGGATCAGGCAGGCGCTGCGCGGCCGCGCCGGCATCGAGTCGGTCGCCGTGTACGACCGGGTGCGCGGCATCCGCTGCGCGGTCGCGGCCGGACGGCACTACGACTCGGCGAGCGTCGTCAAGGTCACGATCCTGGGCGCGCTGCTGCGCCAGGCCGTCGACGAGGAACGGCCGCTGACGGCGGACGAGAAGTCGCAGGCCCGCAGGATGATCACCCGCTCGGACAACGGCGCGGCGTCCGCCCTGTGGCGCTCGGTGGGACACGCCCGCATGGCCCGCTTCCTCGACCGCGCCGAAATGACGCGGACCGAACCGGACCCCGGAGGCCGCTGGGGCCTCACCCAGATCACCGCGCACGACGAGATCAAGCTGCTGGAGCGGCTCACCGCACCGAACGCGCTCCTCCCGGCCAAGGCCCGCGCGTACGCGCTGAGGCTGATGCACGAGGTCGTCCCGGCGCAGCGGTGGGGCACCCCCGCCGGGCATCCCGCCGACGTGACCTGGCATGTGAAGAACGGCTGGCTGCCACGCCCGGGGGGACACTGGCGCGTCCACAGCATCGGCGGCTTCGACGGGGACGGCGAGGACTACATGATCGCGGTCCTCACCCAGGACACCCCGTCCATGGCCTACGGGATCAGCACGATCGAGCGCGTCGCCCGCGCCGTCCACTGGACCCTGAACTCGTCGAAGCGCCCGGCCTCCCCCAGGCACCACCCGTCCCGGCCACGGAAGAACAAAGCCCGCTGACCAGCCCCTACGACGACTCCCGATCAAGGCTCTGGTCCAAGGCGGCCTCGTAGGCGCGCAGGGCGTTGAGGACCGTGGCCCGTTCGGCGGGGGCCAAGCCGCGCATGACGCGCTCCCAGGCGGAGGCGCTGCCGGAGAGCCATTCGCCGATCGGCGCGGCGAAGTCGGGGGCGATGGCGACAATGCGGCGGCGCCGGTCGGCGGGATCGGCGGTGCGCTCCAGGACGCCCGGCCGCGACAGCTCGCTCACCATGAGGCTCACGGTCGTCGGGGCGACCTCCAACCGGGCCGCGAGCTCGTTGACGCCGGCCGGGCCGTCGTACTCCAGGTGGGCGAGCAGCGCGAGATGGCGGGGCGCCAGGTCGAGGCCCTGGAGCGCCGGGGGAATGGGCAGGCGCTTGGCGCGTCCGACGATGCGCGGCATGAGCAGCAGCAGGGCGCGGACGGCCTCGTCGACGGCCGGACCGCCCGGTTCGGTGGACATCGGCACCCTCCACAAGTACCTTTGCAATCAAAGCTTTTGGGTTCAAAGAGAACGGGGACCACTGTGCCGCACCTGACCGCCCACCTGCCAGAAGACAAGCTGGCGGGCAGGGAATCCGAGCTCGTCACCGCCCTGACCGAGGCGATCGTCGGCGTCTACGGCGAATGGGCCCGCGACCTGGCGACCGTCCACCTGTCCGGCGTCCCGGCGGGCCGCCTCGCCCAGGGCGGCAAGGCCGTGGACACGAACGCCTCCCTGGTCATGGGCGTCCGCGCCGCCGCCTTCGACCGCCCCGACGCCCCCGAGATCATGGCCTCCCTCGCCGCCGGCCTCACCGACGCGATCACCACCGTCCTCGGCGAGGACTTCCGCCCCGGCACCACGGTGGAGTTGGTGGCCTCCCCCCAAGAACGCACCTTCGTGGCCGGCACCCCCGCCCCCTGATCTCGTCGACGGCCTGGGGGCTTGGGGATTTATCCCCGTGATCCTGCCGGGGGGCTCCGGGATACTGGGGGGATGGTCGACGACGAGCGCTGGAAGGCGCGTTTCCGGGCCGCCCGGATGAGCCTGCCCCTATGGGCGCGTGACGCCCCGAGCCGCAGCATCTACCGCTCGAACCTGAGCGGGACCTGGGAGGTCTACTCCTGGGACCGCGAGACGGGCGAGCAGCGCCAGGTGACCGACCGGCCCAACGGGACGTGGTACGGCACCATCGACCCGACCGGCGAATGGGTGTGGTGGTTCGCCGACACGGACGGGGACGAGTTCGGCGTGTGGAAGCGCGTCCCGTTCGGGGAGACCGAGAGCGCTCCGGCCGTCCCCGAGCTGGAGCCGGCGTATCCGTCCGGGCTGGCGCTCGGACGCAGCGGCCTCGCCGTGGTCGGCCGGACGACCGAGGAGGGCAACACCGTCTACCTCTGCCGGCCGGGGGCGGCGCCGGAGGTCCTCTACCACCACGCCGAGGACGCCCACGTCGCGGGCCTTTCGCGGGACGAGTCGCTGGTCGCGATCGGGCACAGCGAGCACGGCGACAGCCGCCACATGGCCCTGCGCGTCATGCGGCAGGACGGCTCCCCGGTCGCCGACCTCTGGGACGGGCCGGGCAAGGGCGTCTACGGCGCCGGGTTCGCTCCGGTCGACGGTGATTCGCGGCTCCTGGTGAACCACGAGCGGCGCGGCCGGGACGAGATGCTCATCTGGGACCCGGTCGCCGGCACCGAGCAGGAGATCGTCCTCGACCTGCCCGGCGAGGTCGGCGCGACCTGGTACCCGGACGGGGCGGCGCTGCTGGTCTCCCACTCGTACGAGGCGCGCGACGAGCTCTACCGCTACGACCTGGCCGACGAGTCGCTGACCAGGATCGACACGCCGCGCGGCGTGCTCGGCGGGGCGGACGTCCGGCCGGACGGGGCGGTCGAGTTCTCCTGGTCGTCCGCCGCCGAGCCGCCGGTGATCCGCTCGACGTCCGGCGCGGTTGTCCTCACCCCGCCCGGGCCCACCGCGCCGCCGTCCGTCCCCGTCGAGGACGTGTGGGTCGACGGCCCGGCCGGGCGCATCCACGCGCTGGTCAGCAAGCCGGACGGCGACCGCCCCTACCCGACCGTGTTCGACGTCCACGGTGGGCCGACCGCGCAGGACGACGACTCGTTCGTCCCCACCGTGGCCGCGTGGGTCGACCACGGGTTCGCGGTCGTCCGGGTCAACTACCGGGGCTCGACCGGTTACGGCTCCGAGTGGCGCGACGCGATCGAAGGGCGCGTCGGCCTCACCGAACTGGAGGACATCAAGGCCGTCCGCGACTGGGCGGTGGAGTCGGGCCTCGCCGACCCGGAGCGGCTCGTCCTCACCGGCGGGTCGTGGGGCGGGTTCCTCACCCTCCTCGGCATCGGCACGCAGCCGGACGGCTGGAGCGTCGCGGTCGCGGCCGTCCCCGTCGCCGACTACGTCGCCGCGTACGAGGACGAGATGGAGAGCCTGCAGGCGTTCGACCGGTCCCTGTTCGGGGGTTCGCCGGAGGAGGTCCCGGAGCGGTACCGCGAGTCGTCCCCCATCACCTACGCCGCGCAGGTCAGGGCGCCGGTGCTGGTGCTGGCGGGGGAGAACGACCCGCGCTGCCCCATCCGGCAGATCGACAACTACCTGGGGCGGCTCGCCGAGCTGGGGAGGCCGCACGAGGTGTACCGGTACGACGCGGGCCACGGCTCGCTCGTCGTGGAGGAGCGCATCACCCAGATGGCCGCCGAGATCGGCTTCGCTCGGAAACATCTCGGCATGTCGTGATCTATCCCCGGGGCGGGCGGGCCGTTCCGCCCGTCCCGGGTTTACAAGATCGAGACCTCGGGCATCCCTCGATCGGCCGCACCTGACATCGGCACCCCCCGACATCACCTATCGGGGGGACCGCACATGCCACGGCCATGCAGCATCCAGTGCGCCATGCCGGCCGAGTGCCGGCGGGCGTCCGACATAACCCGCCACCCGGCGTTCCGTCTGGCCGCCATGGCGACCGCGCTAGCCATCACCGCCACCATGCTCGCGCTCGCCTCACCCGGCGCGCACGCCGCACCCCATGCCCGTTCCGGCTCGCCGCCCGCGGCGGCCGCCGGACCAGCGTCCCCGGCCGAGCGGCTGCTCGCTCCGGCGGCCTCGGCTCCGCGCAGGCGCCCGGCCCGGGCCGCCTTGCGGGCATCGCGAAAACGGAGCGTCCCGCCACGGGACGCCCTGCCGGACGCGCCGAACTCGCTGCGCATGGACCAGCAGATGGCCGAGTACGCGCTGCGCGCGAGCGGCATCGGCTGGCGCTCCACCGGAGACTGCTCCGACCGGACGGTCCGGACCTGCACGTCCTTCGAGGGAATGCGGTGGGGGACGATCAGGGCGCTGATCGCGTTCGCGGCGGCGAGCGGCTGCGAGGTCACCGTCACGGGCGGCACCGAGCACGGCCACGCGGGCGGAACGTACAGCCACGCGAACGGCTACAAGGCCGACATCGCGACCGGGGACTGCGTCGACCGCGCGGTGCGCCGCTACCCGTTCACCGGTGTGCGGGGCGACGGCGCGCGGCTCTACCGGTCCCCCGAGGGCGTCGTCTTCGCCCGCGAGAAGGACCACTGGGACATCCTGGTCAGGCACGGACCTCGCGGATGATGCCCACCAGCTCGCGGGTCACCGACTTGAAGCCGGGGATGCGCGACATCGCGACCATGCGGTTGACCAGCGGGACCGTCCGCTCGACGAGCAGGTACGTCTTGCGGCAGCCGGGCGAGCTGTCGTGCACCCAGTACAGCACGATGCCCATCGAGTAGATCCACAGCAGCTCGGGCAGCTCCGCCCGGAACTCCTTGTCGATCTTCAGATCGGAGCCCTCGACGACCTCGCGGTAGATCGCCACCGCCGACTCGCGGGCCGGCCCGGACTCGGCGCTGAACGGGTTGAGCGGGCTGGTCGGCTCGGCGGCGAACTTGAAGAACTTCCCGGCGAACTCGTGGTACGGGACCATCGTGTCGACCCGGGCCTTCAGGACGCCCAGCAGCCGCGCCGCGAACTCGGTCTCGGCCTCCAGGACGGCCCGGCAGGCGGCGACGTGCTCGTCCTGCAACTCGTCGTAGTAGGCCTGGATCAGCTCTTCCTTGGAGCCGAAGTAGTAGTAGGCGTTGCCGACCGAGACACCCGCCTCCTTGGCGATCGCCCGCATCGTCGTCTGCTCGTATCCCCGCTCCCGGAACAGGCGCAGCGCCGTCTCGACGATCAGGGCGCGCGTCTGCTCGGACTTCACGGCCTTCGTCTCGGTCACGACTGCCACCCTAAAGCCCGAGTGCGGCCGCCCGCTCATGCCACGATCCGGCGCGCGCCGCAACCCGAAGCCCCGTACCGGTGTTCACGAGGCGTGATCAACACTTTGGAAACCCTCGAATGCTTCTACGCCGCGGAGGCGGACTACCTGGCCGCAGGCGGCCCCGGCAAGGGGGACTTCTCCGTGATGGCCGCCCATCTCGCCCCGGACGTCGCGATGTACCAGGCGCCCAGCCTCCCCTACGGCGGGACCTGGCGCGGCCACGACGGCATGGAGCGGTTCATGGCCGTGATGAGCGAGGCGTGGTCGGAGCTGACGTTCCGCGAGCAGCACTGCGCGGTGGACGGCGACACGGTCGCGGTCCGCAACGACTGCGTCTTCCGGGCCCGCGCGACCGGACGGGAGGTGGAGACCTCCGTCCTGCAGTGGATCACGGTCCGGGACGGGCTGGTCAGCGAGTTCCGCCCGTTCTACCTGGACACCGCCGCCGTCCTCGCGGCGCTCAAGGGGTGAGCTCGGCGGCGACCAGCTCGGCGACCTGGGCGGTGTTGAGCGCGGCGCCGTTGCGGAGGTTGTCGCCGCAGAGGAAGAGGTCGAGCGCCTTCGGGTCGTCCAGCGAGCGCCGCACCCGCCCCACCCAGGCGGGATCGGTGCCGACCACGTCCGCCGGCGTCGGGAACTCCTGCGTCTCCGGGTTGTCGCAGAGGACGACGCCGGGCGACCCGGCGAGGACGGCCTGCGCCTCCCGCTGGTCGACCCGCTCCTCGAACACCGCGTGGACCGACAGCGAGTGCCCCGTCACCACCGGGACGCGGACGCACGTCGCCGTCACCCGCAGGTCGCGCAGGCCGAGCACCTTGCGCGACTCGTCCCGGATCTGGAGCTCCTCCGAACTCCAGCCGCCGTCGCGCAGCTCGCCCGCCCACGGGACCACGTTCATCGCGAGCGGCGCCGGGAACGGTCCGAACTCGCCCACCGCGCAGCGCAGGTCGCCCGCGCGGTTGCCGAGCGTCCGGTCGCCGCCGACCTTCTCCATCTGCTCGTACAGCGTGCCGACGCCCGCCAGCCCGGCGCCCGACGCCGCCTGGTAGGACGAGACGACCAGCTCGCGCAGCCCGTACCGGCGGTGCAGCGCCCCGACCACCATGATCATCGACAGCGTCGTGCAGCTCGGGCTCGCGACGATCCCGCGCGGCCGCCGGCGCACCCGCTCCGGATTCACCTCCGGGACGACGAGCGGCACGTCCGGCGCCATCCGGAACGCGCCGGAGTTGTCGACCGCCACGGCGCCGCGCTTCGTCGCGATCGGCACCCACCGCGCGGCCACGTCGTCCGGCACGCCGAACATGGCGATGTCGACGCCGTCGAACACCTCCGGTGCCAGCGGCGCGACCTCGACGTCCGCCCCGCGCAGCTGCAGCGTCCGTCCCGCCGACCGGGGCGAGGCGACCAGCCGGATCTCCCCGTACACGTCGCGGCGGGTGGACAGCAGGTCGAGCATGACGGACCCGACGGCCCCCGTGGCGCCGACGACGGCGAGCGTCGGCCCGCCCGTTCCCCTGGTCATCGCGCCGCGGGCAGTCAGGGCCATGGTCGCACCCACCCTCTCGCCGTCGAGTCGTGTCCGCACGTCCAACCCACTGAACTCCCTGGGGGTGCGGGCGGTTCCCTAAGAGACCCTGCCACCGTCGGGGCGCGGCGTCAGCGTCACGCGCCACAGGACGAACACGGCAAAGCGGGCCGCACGGAGTCCGTGCGGCCCGCCGGGGCGTGCGGTCAGCGGCCGGTGCCGCCGTAGACGACGGCCTCGACCTGCTCGGCGTCCAGGTCGAACGCGCGGTGCGCGGCGGCGACGGCCGTGTCGATGTCGTCCTGGGCGACGACGACCGAGATCCGGATCTCCGAGGTGGAGATCATCTCGATGTTCACGCCGGCCTCGGCGATCGCGCTGAACAGCGACGCGGTGACGCCCGGGTGCGAGCGCATCCCGGCGCCGATCAGCGACACCTTGCCGATGCGGTCGTCGTAGCGCAGCGACTCGAAGCCGATCTTCTCCTTCAGCTTGTTCAGCGCGGTGAGCGCGCTCTGCCCGTCCGTGGACGGCAGCGTGAAGGAGATGTCGGTCCGCCCGGTGGACGCCGCCGACACGTTCTGCACGATCATGTCGATGTTGATCTCGGCCTCGGACAGCACCGTGAAGATCGTGGCGGCCTCACCGACCTTGTCCGGCACCCCCACCACGGTGATCTTGGCCTCGCTCCGGTCGTGCGCGACGCCGGAGATGATCGCCTGCTCCATGTCCTGTCCTTCGATCTCGCTGCTGTCGACGACCCACGTGCCCACCTTCTGACTGAACGAGGACCGCACATGGATCGGGATGTTGTAGCGGCGCGCGTACTCCACGCAGCGCAGATGCAGGATCTTCGCCCCGCTGGCCGCCATCTCCAGCATCTCCTCGTAGGAGATCTTCGGGATCTTGCGGGCGGCGGCCACGATGCGCGGGTCGGCGGTGAAGACGCCGTCGACGTCGGAGTAGATCTCGCAGACGTCGGCGTCCAGCGCCGCCGCGAGCGCGACGGCCGTGGTGTCGGACCCGCCGCGGCCGAGCGTCGTGATGTCCTTGGTCCCCTGCGAGACGCCCTGGAACCCGGCCACGATGCAGATCGAGCCCTCGTCCAGCGCGGTCCGGATCCGGCCCGGCGTCACATCGATGATCTTGGCTTTGCCGTGCGAGCCGTCGGTGATCACACCGGCCTGGGAGCCGGTGAACGAGCGGGCCTCGTGGCCCAGGTTCGCGATGGCCATGGCCAGCAGCGCCATCGAGATCCGCTCGCCGGCGGTGAGCAGCATGTCCAGCTCACGGGCGGGCGGCAGGGGGCTGACCTGCTTGGCCATGTCGATGAGGTCATCCGTCGTGTCGCCCATGGCGGAGACCACGACGACCACGTCGTTGCCCGCCTTCTTAGTCGCGACGATGCGCTGGGCGACCCGCTTGACGCCTTCGGCGTCGGCGACGGAGGAGCCACCGTACTTCTGCACGACAAGAGCCACGGGTGGGCGCTCCTCGGATCGGGGTCAGGCGTTCTGCTCGTCGAGTCTACAGAGCCGGACACACCGGATCACGACCAGGTAACCGTCCGCCCGACCCCCGCGCGCCCACCGCCCCCGTCCTCCTCATTCCGGACCGACCGCTTATTACGAGTCTCTGACGTGCGGCTTCCCGACCTGGCGGTCGGAGTCGTCGCGCTGCGCGACCTGAACGAGTTCGAGGACCCCAACTACGCCAGGTCGACCGGGCGCAAGGTCACCGTGCCGGAGGGGCAGCGGTCCGTCACCTTCCCGATCCGGGTGCAGTCGGAGGACACGACGACCGTCACGTCCCTGGAGGCGTCCGCCAACGGGACCGCGGCGCAGACCGCGATCACCGTCGAGCCGCCGGACTGGCGCGAGCAGACGGTGACGGGCTTCTGGGTGAAGCAGCAGTACGGGCAGGCGATCGCCTTGACCGGCACGACGGTGACCGGCACCGTGCAGATCAAGTCCCCCGCGCCCGTGGGCGGGCTCGCAGTCGACATCCGCAACAACCCGGTCTGGAACGACACCGCCTACTCCGCGCCGTACGTCGTCGTGCCCGCCGGCGCCACCGGCGCCACCTTCCCGATCAGCGTCTCGACCGACCAGAACCCGCGGTACGTCCAGATGACGGCGGACCTCGGCAACGACAAGGCGACCTCCAGCCTGATCGGGACCCCCAAGAAGTTCTCCGTGGGCACTGTGAGGGAGATCCGCAACAAGTCCGGCTACTGGCCGAACTACGGCGTGGTGGGGCTCGGAGACATCTGGCACCCGTTCGGCGCCGTGATCAAGCTGACGAGCGACACCCCGGGCGTCACCGTCCCGCCGGAGCTGCGACTGTCGTCCTCCGACCTCGGCGGAACCTTCCCCATCCAGGTGGACCCGTCGACCCCGATCGGAACGAAGGTCAAGATCACCGCCACCTGGGTCCTCGGCCCCGCCCCGGTGACCACCGAGATCACCATCCAGGACTGAAGCCGACGACCACCGGAAAACCCGGAAGACGGCCGGGCCCTGCGCGAAGCGAGCGGAACAGAGCCCGGCCAGGCGGGGCGAGGTAGGCACGCTCCACGTGCACGTCTGACGCTTCGGGCGATTTGAACGGCCATGGGCCAATATGTAAACGCCATGGAGCCTGACGACCGGCGTTCATCAATAATCTGAAAGCGAGGGCGGTGCGCGGGCGAGTTCCGTACCGAGGGGTGCCGATGCGGCGTCCATCACGAATACCATTTGTATCGCGGATATCCGAATGGAACCGTGAGCGGACTTCCTGGGTCCTCTGCGAGGGAGTGCACGCGAACGTCCTGGCACTGGCAGCCGAGTTGGCCGCCCAGGGCGCGAGGCCGCGTTCCATAGAGCATGCCCAGCTCGTTCAGAACGCCCTTATTGCTCTGGAGAGCGCGTGCCGTGTCATCGACGTCGACGAGCATCCCCGGGGACGGACGGCGTCCCACGTGGCCGCGGCGCAGATGCACGTCAATTCGGCACGCACCATGTGGTGGCGGACACTCTCTCCCGAGGAACTCGCACCGCATCTGCCGGACCTGCTCGCCATCATCAAGCAGCACCTCCCCGCGGACGACACGCGCCGGATCGCCGCTGAGGAGGCCGCGGGGACCCTTCACAAGGTGCATCTGGCAAACCCCGACGGCACTGGCCGGGGGCCGGTGACAGGCGCCGCAGGCCAATCTCCGCTTTCGGCCCTGGGGCTGTCGGTCGCGCTGGACGCGGTCGATGCCGCTCGAGAGGCGTCCTTGAAGGAGAGGCTGCGCGCTGTAAGCTTCGCGCGGCTCGTCTGGCTCGCCGCATTCGGCTTGTTCTGCCTCGCGTGCGGCATCGCCGTGGTCGGGGGCGTCTGGAAGGCGGCCGTGCCACTGTGCTTCACGCCCGAGAACCTCTCCCGGCAGGCGGTCGCCTGTCCCACCAAGTCCGTCAGTCCGCCGCCTCCGGGTTCTCCCGGCTCGGTCGCCTCTCCGGGGGACTACGCCATCGTCGAGATCGCCGGGATGACAGCGGCTTGCATCGCGGCGGCCTCCGCACTGCGAAAGGTCAAGGGAGCCACGACCACCTTCGGGATCCCGGTGGCGCTGGCCCTGTTGAAACTCCCCACCGGGGCGCTTGTGGCAGTGCTGGGCATCCTTCTCCTGCGGGGCGGGTTCATCCCAGGGCTGAGCGCCCTCGACACGTCGGGCCAGATCATCGCCTGGGCGGTGCTGCTGGGCTACTCCCAGGAACTGTTCACCAACTTCGTGGACAGGCAAGGCCGCCAAGTGCTGGAAGGCGTGCGCGGGACCGCCGATCCGAAGACGACGCAGGGGACCGCCGTTCCGGAGTCGACGGCAACGACGTCAGTGCCAGTACCGGTTCCGGGACCGAGCAGCGACGGTGGCCAGCAGTCCGCGAACACCGACAGATGAACGATCCACCGATTCCCGTCCGCTTCAGGGGCCGGCCACGCGGTCCCGAATCAGCCGGAACGAAACACATGAGGAGGTGATCAGCGTGACTGATCAGAGTGTTCAGGAAGCCGTGCAGGCTCCGCCCTGGCCGGGTCGGTTCCTCGCCCTGATGAAGGGTGACGACGTCCGCACCTGGCAGGACAAGATGCGCCAGCGCGGCTGGACGAGCCTTGTGGTCGACGGCATCTACGGCACCCACTCGGAGGAGGTCTGCATAGCCTTCCAGAAGGAGAAGGGGCTGAACGCCGACGGCATCGTCGGACCCCAGACCTGGGAGGCGACCTGGAAGGCGCCGATCACATAGCGTCCTTCCGCTCACGCACAACGGGCGTGCCGGCCACGGCACGCCCTCGACACGGGGAATGATCACAGGCCCGGGCGGACCCTGCTCGACGTGACACGGCGCAGGTGGTGGCGCTCTTCGGCGGCGCTGGGTCAGGGTCGGCGCGGGCACGATGCCGAGGCCGATGTCGAGCATGGTGAGGCCGGTCTGCCAAGCCGTCCGCGCCGGTGATGGTCCAATGCGGGACGCGGCTGTGGTGTGACTCGGCTCCTCTCAGCCGAGGCGGCGGTTCTCCTGGTGGGTGTCGGTTATCTCTTGTTACCGGCTGGTGCGTCCGACACCATGAGTGAGCATGGAAGACGGAACTTTCGCGTCCCCGGGTTGCTGCGGGGTCACCGCCGCCGACGAGGACGTTCTGCAGTGGGACACCCGCAACGACTGCGAGGTCCGGCAGATCCTCGACCGCATCGCCGACAAGTGGTCCCTGCTCGTCATCGCGCTGCTGGACCAGCGGTCGCTGCGCTTCACCGAGCTGCGCCGCCGGATCGACGGCATCAGCCAGCGGATGCTCGCGCGGACGCTCCGGCACCTCGAACGGGACGGGCTCGTCAGCCGCACCGTCCACCCGACCGTCCCGCCGCGCGTCGACTATGCGCTCACGCCGATGGGCGCGACCCTGCACGACACGATCCGGTCGCTCGTGGTGTGGACGGAGCAGCACCAAAGCGCTATCGCCGCCGCCCGGACCGCCTATGACGCCCGGATCGAGGCCGAACGGCGGGCGGCGGAGCAGGAGGCGGCCGAACGGGACGCCGTCGCCCACGACGTCCTCGCCTACCGGCGCTGACCTCACTTCTTCGTGGAGCGGGGACGCTAGAGCTTCGGCGGGCCCTGTTCGATGCGGCGGAGGACGGGGGCGAGGCGTTCGTTGTCCTCGGTGCCGATGAGCCGGCGCTCGTCCCACCAGGTGGCGCCGGCGTCGTGCAGGGGGCCGACCACGTCGCGGGCGTCGGCGGGGCTGGCGCCGCCGACGACGATCTCGAAGGGGCCGTCGCCCTCCCGCTGCCGCCGGACGTAGTCGACCAGGTCGCGGACGTCCTCGACGGCGGGTGCGCGGCCGTGCGAGCCGGGGCCGAACAGCGGGACGGCGCCGTCCCAGCGGGCGGCCCGCCGCATCGGCCGCCGGTTCGGCCAGAAGCCGGCGATCCAGACCGGCGGCCGCGGCCGCTGGGCCGTGGCGGGGAGAAGCGCCACGTCCTCCGCCTGGTAGTGCCGCCCGTGGTGGGTGACGGGTTCGCCGGACCAGTAGCGTTCGAGCAGGCCGAGCCCCTCGTCCAGACGCTCGGCCAGCACGGCGGGGTCGGTGGGTTCGCCGAACGCGCCGTACTCGTCGGCGACCGGCCCGCCGAGCCCCGCCGCGAAGACCACCCGTCCGCCGCTGAGGACGTCCAGCGTGGCGACCTGGCGGGCCAGCTGCTGCGGACGCCGCCGCGGGACGGGCGTGACCAGCGTGCCGAGCCTGATCCGGCTGGTCGCCAGCGCCGCCGCCGTCAGCAGCATCCACGGGTCGCCGAAGGACTTGCGCGCGCTCCTCACGTGGACGACGTGGTCCCACACGAAGAGCCCGTCCCACCCGGCCTGCTCCGCCGCCTCCGCGACCCGCGCGACGGTCCGCGGATCGGCGAAGTCGCCGAAGTTCGGAATGTTGATCGAGTACCGCATCCCCGCATGCTGCGCCGCCCCGGACGGCCCCGGCAAACGATTTAGCCGGGGCTTCATCCTTGGTCGCGTCGAGGCGGCGCTTCCGTCCCAGCGCTTCGCCTGGGTCAGCGGCGAGCGGGGTCCGTGGACAGCTCGGAGAGGTTCATCGCCATCGCGCGGTGGACGGCGGGGATCCAGTCGAGGGTGCGCAGCAGGGTGTTGCGCATCCCGCGCAGCACCGGGCTGCCCACGGTCGCGACGTGGGTCATCCTGTCGGTGAACGCGACGACCTGCTCGGCGACGGGACGGCGCTCCGCCTCGTACTCGTCCAGCACGGAGTCGGGGGCGCCGTCGCCCAGGACGGCGGCGAGCTTGCCGGCGAGGTTGAGGGCGTCCTGGATGCCGGTGTTCATGCCCTGCCCGCCCGCCGGGCTGTGGACGTGGGCGGAGTCGCCGGCCAGGAAGACGCGGCCCGCGCGGTAGTGCGCCGCCAGCCTGTGGTGGACGCGGAAGCGGGAACTCCACACGACGTCCTTGACCCGCGCCGGGTGCTGCTTGGGGCCGCGCGCGTCCAGGAGCGTCTGGACGTCGGCGGCGGTCGGGGCCGGGGGCGCCTCGTCGACGGTCGCGACGATGCGGTGCCGCCCGCCGGGGAGCGGCGCGACGACCGTGACGCCCTCCGCCGAGAAGAACAGCATGACCTCCTCGCTGCCGCCGGCCCAGTCCAGGTGCACGTCGGCGAGGACGAACGACTGCGGGTAGGCGTCGCCCTCGAAGGCGATCCCGGCGTGCTCGCGGACGATGCTGTGCATGCCGTCCGTCCCGACCGCGTAGGCGGCGCGGATCTGCTCGCCGCCGGCCAGGGTCGCGGTCACCCCTTCGCCGTCCTGCTCCAGACCCGTCACCTCGAACGGCCGGTGCACGAGGCCGCCCTCCTGCCGCAGCCGTGCGAGCAGGATCTCCTCGGTGACGTTCTGGGGGACGAGCAGCGTGTAGGGGAACTCGGTCGGCAGGTCGCCGAACTCGACGGTGAGCAGCACGCGGTCCCGCTCCCGGACGGTGAAGCGCGGCACGATGATCCCGCACTCGACCAGCTCGTCGGTCACCTTGAGCTCGCGCAGCGCCTCCAGCGTGCGGGCATGGACCACGGCCGCCCGGGAGGTGTTCGCGCCCTCCGCCGCCTTGTCCAGCAGGACGGCGTCCACTCCCTTCTGCCGCAGGGAGGCGGCGAGGGACAGCCCCACGGGCCCCGCGCCGATCACGAGCACGTCGGTGGACTTCGGAACAGCGTTCATGGTCACTCCAGGTGCCAATGGCCGTTTGCCAACAGTTGATGGCCAACTGATGTTGGACTCTAGACCGAGACCGCCGTGTTTGCCAACGCTTGATGGCATATGTTGGCGGGCATGGCTTTCACCGAGCGTTCAGCGGCGACCCGGACGGCCATCCTCGGCGCGGCCCGGCGCCGGTTCGCCGAGGACGGCTACGAGCGCACGACGATCCGGGCGATCGCGGCGGACGCGGACATCGACCCGTCCATGGTCATCCGGTACTTCGGCAGCAAGGCCGAGCTCTACGCCGCCGCCTCGGCCATCGATCTCGCCGTACCCGACCTCAGCGGCGCCGACGACGTGGCGGCCGCCTACATCCAGGCCTTCCTGGCCAGGTGGGAGGCCGGCGAGAACACCGCCGAGGCCGTCCTGCTGCGCACCGCCCCCACTCACCCCGACGCCGCGGCCCGCGTCCAGGCGATCTTCGACAAGGAGATCGTCCCCGCCCTGGAGAAGGTCCTGCCGGACGACCCCGCCGTCCGCGAGCGCGCCGCCCTGCTGCTGAGCCAGACCCTCGGCATGGCCTACGGCCGCTACCTGCTGGGCATCGAACCCCTGGCGTCCATGGACGTCCGCGAGATCGCCGCGATGGCCGCGCAGGCCGCCAAGGTCCCTCTCCACGCTCCGCGCAACCCGTCTTAAGGCACCCCGGCGCCGCCGTTCAGAACTCGCTGCCCTGATGGTGCTCGTCCTCAGCGTCTGGACGGGCGGCCTCTCGGGCGGGCGTCGTCTTCCGGCGGTCTCGGTCAAGGTGTAGGCGGAGCGGCCCTGCCGGACATCTCTGGGCGACACCGACCCGAGAGATGGGAGCCGGCGTGCCGGATCCAGACGGGGAGTTCACCCGGTTGTGGGACGCGCACTACGACGACGTGCTCAGGTACGCGGCGCGTCGGATCGACCCCGACACGGCCCGGGACGTCGCCGCGGAGACGTTCCTGGTCGCCTGGCGGCGGCGCGGCGACATCCCGCCCGACCGCCCGTTCCCATGGCTGCTGAACGTCGCCCGCAACGTCCTCGCCAACGAGATGCGCGGCCACCGCAGGCGCACGCGGCTGTGGAGCCGGCTGCGGGGCGACCGCCCGCACGCCCCCGCCCCGGCCGCCGACGTGGCGTCCGGTCTGGCCGAAGGCGGGCGCATAGCCGCCGCGCTCGGGCGCCTGTCCGCCCGCGACCGCGAGGTCCTCCAGCTCGTCGGCTGGGACGGCCTCGACGCGCGGGCCGCGGCGACCGCGGCTGGCTGCTCGGTCAAGACGTTCTCCGTGCGCCTGCACCGCGCCCGGCGCCGCCTGACCGCCGCCCTCGCCGAGATCGACGCCGCCGACCGTCCCGCACCCGCCGCCCCGCTGCAGAGGAGCCACCAGGTATGAACGACCTCGACGAAGTCCGCCGCATCATGGCCCCGGCCGACCCGTGCCCGCCGGGCGCCTTCGACGGCGCCGCCCACGACCGGGCCGGACGCGCGGCCTACGAGCGGATCACGGCGTCGGAGGCCCGCCGCTCCGGCCCGTCCCGCCGGACGACGTTCCGCCTCGTCGCCGCGGGCGGCGTCGCCGGGGCGCTCATCGCCGGCGCCGCCTTCGCCACGGGCGGCAGCGGCGAGCAGCCGGCGCCCGTGGCGGCGACGGAGACGCAGCAGGTGCTGAACGTCGCCGCGACGTTCGCGCTGAAGCAGCCGTTCACCGCGCCGCGTCCCGGCCAGTGGGTCTACACCGAGACCCGCTACCGGCGCAGCGGCGTCCCCGGCCGCGGCCAGGTCGTCAAGCCGGGGTCGCCGCTGAAGACGCAGGTCGACCGGAACTGGGTCCGGGCGGACGGCAGGCGTATGGCGTTGTACGACCACGGCAAGCTCGTCACCTCCGCCACGGGCGGGGGGATGCCGCCGATCGACTACGCCGCCGTCGCCAAGCTGCCCACCGACCCGGACGGCATGCTGGCCTGGGCTCGCGCTCAGGAGATCCCGACCGAACCGAACGGGGGCGCGTTCCAGCTGCTCGGGTCACTGCTGCTGAACAACGGCGCGCTGCCGCCCGCGCAGACCGCCGCCGCCTACCGCGCGATGGCGAAGATCCCCGGCGTCACCGTGGACCGGGCCGCCAAGGACGGGGCGGGACACAAGGCGATCTCGGTCTCGTTCCTCATCGAGGGCTGGGCGAAGGACGAGGTCCTCCTGGACCCGTCCACCTACGCCTACCAGGGCCACCGCACCACCGTCGCCAAGGATCACACCATGCCGGACGGGGGGCGCTTCCTGACGGGCGCCGTTGAGAGCTACTCCGTCCGTCTGGCGGCGGGCGTCGTGGACCGTCCAGGCCAGCGTCCCTGACGTTCCATCGTTGCGCCGAGGGTCGTCCGGTCAACCCGACCGGGCGGCCCTCGCCGCGTCCCGGCTCGCTGAGGCGCTGGTGACGCAAGGGTTGCTCCGCCGTAAGCGGTATGAGGCGCTCCCGGCCACCGTCAAGATCTTCTCGGCGGACCACCCTTGGGTGGGGTCAAGCGTCTATGTGAATGCAGGCGTCTGCGGGGTGCCGTGGTTCATCCCGGCCATCGGGGATCCGCTGCGTCCGTGCCATGACCCGGCGGGGGCGGGTGCGGCGATGATCGAGCTGATGGGAGAGCTGATGAGCGGATTCGACGAGTTGCCGAGGGTTCGCCGGGGACCGGTGCCGTCCCTGTACGCGGCGCTGCGGCGGAGGGCGCCGCAGGTCGCGGCGGCGCGGCCGGACGGTGAGGCGTTACTGCACGTCTCCTACCGCGGGCAGGAGGCGCAGGTCGCCTGGGACGACGACCTCGAGCAGTACGCGTGGCGCCGCGGGGGGAGCGGGCAGATCGGCTCGGATGCCGAGAAGGCGGCCGAGCTGATCGCGTGGGCGCTGGGCGCGCGGACCGGCCCCGCCACGTCCGGCTAGGTCGGCGCACGGCCGGTCGGGCCAGGCGGATGCGCGATCGGGCCAGGCGGAGGCGCGGTCGGGTAGGCGGCGGGCGGTCGGGTCAGGCGGGGGCGGCTTCCGTGGCCGCTTCCGTGGCGACGCTCAGGCGGGCGTTGGCGACGAAGGCGTGCAGAGCGCGGAGCGCGGCGCCGGCGTGGTTGCCCCAGTGGTTGAAGTAGGAGTACTGCCACCACCAGAGGGCTTCCAGCGGACGGTCCTGGTTGTAGTGGCGGAGGCCGTGGACGAGGTCGCTGGCCACGTCGACCAGGTCGTCCGACAGGCGGTAGGGGGTCGGCTCGGTGTCCTTGTAGGGATCGAAGACCTCGATGTAGTCGTCCATGGACTGGAGGCGCTCGGCCAGGCCCTGCCGGATCGAGTCGAGGTCGGGGTCGTCGCCCACCTCGGGCTCCCAGTTGTCCGGGAGGATCACGTCGGCGCTGGCGCCGAGCTGCGCGCCGGCCAGGATGACCTGCGACACCTCCAGCAGGAGCAGCGGGATGGTGTGCACCCCTCCGTCACCGCGGGCGACCGCCTCCAGGCCGTTCAGGTAGTTGTCGACGTGGCACGCCACGCGCTCGGCGAGGGCGTTCCAGTCCTGCGGGCTGTTGGTGTCAGACATCGAGCAGCCTCCGTCCTTCGAATGCGCGGCCCAGCGTGACCTCGTCGGCGTACTCGAGGTCGCCACCCACCGGCAGGCCGCTGGCCAGGCGGGTGACCGTGATGCCCATGGGCTTGACCAGCCGGGCGAGATACGTCGCCGTCGCCTCGCCTTCCAGGTTGGGGTCGGTGGCGAGGATGAGCTCGGTCACCGTCCCGTCCGCGAGCCGCTGCATCAGCTCGCGGATGCGCAGGTCGTCCGGCCCGACGCCCTCGATCGGGCTGATCGCGCCGCCGAGCACGTGGTAGCGGCCCCGGAACTCGCGGGTCTTCTCGATCGCGACGACGTCCTTCGACTCCTCCACCACGCAGATGATGTGGGGGTCGCGGCGCGCGTCACGGCAGATCCGGCACTCCTCTTCCTCCGCGACGTTCCCGCACGTCTTGCAGAAGCGGACCTTGTCCTTGACCTCCTTGAGCGCCTTGCCGAGGCGCTCGACGTCGGCCGGATCGGCGGCGAGGAGGTGGAAGGCGATCCGCTGCGCGCTCTTGGGGCCGACGCCGGGCAGCCTGCCCAGCTCGTCGATGAGGTTCTGAACCACCCCTTCGTACAACGGACCCCTCCTTTACTGGTCGTGTGCCGCTCGCGCCCGGTTCAGGCGCCGCCGAGGCCGGGGAAGCCGCCGGGGATGCCCCCGCCGCCGCCGAGGCCCTGGGCGAGCGGGCCCATCTTCTCCTGCTGGAGCTCCTGCGCCTCGCGGGCGGCGTCGCGGATCGCGGCCAGCACCAGGTCGGCCACCGTCTCCGCCGTGTCGGCCGGGTCGTCGGTGTCGATCGCCTTCGGGTCGATCGACAGGCCCGTGACCTCGCCCTGCCCGTTGACCTTCGCGGTGACGAGCCCGCCGCCGGCGGTCCCCGTCACCTCGGTCTCCGCGAGCTCGCGCTGGGCGTTGAAGAGCTGCTCCTGCATGGCCTGTGCCTGCTGGAGGAGTTCCTGCATGTTCAGCTGACCACCGGGTTCCACGGTGCACTCCCCAATCCGGCCCCCGAGGGCCTGCTCTCTGGCGCTCCGCCAGCCACCGGACGTCCGTCCCACGAGACTACGGGTTCCCAGGCCGTTTCGGTAAGCGAGGACCTCGGCACGCCATTTCGGAAGCACGTCCGGGATGCGGCCCCCTCCGGCGCGCTACGGGGCGGAGTTGTCGATCTCGCGGATGATCTGGCCGCCGAGCTCCCGCTGGATGAGCGCCATCCCGCTCATCTCGGCCTCGGTGCCGTCGGCGTCGGCGTCGCCTTCCGGGTCGACCTCGTCGCTCTCGTCCACGGGAGAGGGCTCGGGCGGCGGCGGAGGCTC
The DNA here is from genome assembly GCF_040649235.1 of Spirillospora sp. NPDC049024. Lineage (NCBI taxonomy): Bacteria > Bacillati > Actinomycetota > Actinomycetes > Streptosporangiales > Thermomonosporaceae > Spirillospora > Spirillospora sp. NPDC049024. Next base: position 425,720 of record NZ_JBEZFD010000004.1, on the reverse strand, counting down.
GTCCGGCGGCGGGGGCGGGGGCTCCGGCGCCCGGTCGGCCCTCGGCGCGGACGGCTGAGCAGACGGCTGGAAGGGCGGCCGCGGCTGTGGTGCCGGGTTCGGTGTGGCCGCCCCACCGAACCCTGCGCTAGGGCCCGGCCGTCCCCCTGGCGGAGACCCGCCGGGTGCCCCGCCGACGACGGTCTCTATCCGCCAGTCGACGCCCATCCGCTCCTTGAAGACCTCGCGCAGGACGGCGTCGCGGCCGCCGTTGACGAAGCCGAGGCGCCGCCCCTCCGCGTCGAAGCCGAGCGTCAGGACCTTGCCGTCCAGGGACACCGGCTGGACCCCGGACATGATGACCATCCAGGTGGCGCGGCTCTTCTGCTTGACGGCCTCGACGACGTCCGGCCAGAGGCGCTGGATGGTGGAGAAGTCCGTTCCTCCGGCCCCTCCGCCGGGCGCGGGTGGTGGGCTGGAGGGCGCGGACGGTGCGCTGGGCGCGGGTCGCGCGGCGGGCGCAGGCCGCGCGGTGGCCGGTGAACCTGTGGTCGGTGCACCCGTGGCTGGTCCGCCTGGGGCCGGTCCGCCCGTGGTTGGGGCGGCCGCGGCGGGGGCGGATCCGCGGTTATCCACAGAACCGGGTTCTGCGGGTGCCATACCGGGGCTGGGGTTGACACTGGAAGTGGGGTCGGCCCCCCGGGAGGGAGGGGACTGGGTTCCGTGCGTTGCGGAACCGCCATTCTGGGACGGCGCCGCACCGGCCGAGCCGGACGTCCCTTCGGCCGCCCCACCGTGCCCGGACGCTCCCTGCCCCCCGCCGGCGTGCCCCGGAGCCGCCCCGGGAGCCGGTGCCGCGGACGCGAAGGCCTGCGCCAGAGGGTCACCGCCCTGGCCGCCGAACCCGCCCTGGCCACCACCGCCACTGAAACCGCCCTGGGACGCCTGGCGCTCCAGACGGTCGAGCCGGGCGAACATGGACGCCTCGTCCTCGTACGCGGCCGGCAGCAGGATCCGCGCGCAGATCAGTTCGAGCAGCAGCCGCGGGGACGTGGCACCGCGCATCTCGGTGAGGCCGGTGTGCAGCAGGTCGGCCGCGCGGGTCAGTTCGCCCGGCCCCATCGAGGAGGCCTGGCGCCGCATCTGCTCCAGCTCGTCGGGCGGGACGTTCAGCAGCCCCGTCCCCCCGGCCTCCGGCACGTTCGACAGGATCACCAGGTCGCGGACGCGTTCCAGCAGGTCGGCCGTGAAGCGGCGCGGGTCCTGGCCGCTCTCGATCACGCGGTCGATCGCGGCGAACACGGCGGCGCCGTCCCGGGCCGCGAAGGCCGCGATGACCTCGTCCAGCAGCGCGGAGTCGGTGTAGCCGAGCAGCGACACGGCCCGCGCGTACGTGATGCCCTTCTCGTCCGATCCGGCGAGGAGCTGGTCCAGGATCGACAGCGTGTCGCGGGCGGAACCCGCCCCGGCCCGCACGGCCAGCGGCAGCGCGGACGCCTCGTACGGGACGTCCTCGCTCTGCAGGATCTCCTCGACGAGGTCTTGCAGGACGCCGGGCGGGATCAGCCGGAACGGGTAGTGGTGGGTCCGGGACCGGATCGTCCCGATGACCTTCTCGGGCTCGGTCGTCGCGAACACGAACTTCAGGTGCGGCGGCGGCTCCTCGACGAGCTTCAGCAGCGCGTTGAAGCCCTCGCGGGTGACCATGTGCGCCTCGTCGATGATGTACACCTTGAAGCGCGCCGACACCGGGGCGAAGAAGGCCCGTTCCCGCAGGTCGCGGGCGTCGTCCACACCACCGTGGGACGCGGCGTCGATCTCGATCACATCGATGTGCCCGTTGCCGGACGGCCCGAGCGCGACGCACGAGTCGCACTTGCCGCACGGGTCGGGGGTCGGCCCCTCCTCGCAGTTCAGCGAGCGGGCGAGGATCCGGGCGCTGGACGTCTTGCCGCAGCCGCGCGGCCCGCTGAACAGGTACGCGTGGTTGATCCGGCCGTTGCGCAGCGCCTGCTGGAGGGGCTCGGCGACGTGTTCCTGCCCCTTCAGCTCGGCGAACGTCGCTGGCCGGTACTTGCGGTACAGAGCCAGACTCATCGGGGGTCCGCCCTCCCTCGAGAAGCAGAGCGTCAGAAAGCGCCGTGTCGCCGTGGACCGGTCATAGCGGACCGGTCGCCGTCAAACCAAGGGACCCCCCGCACACCCGCCAGAGCCTGCTTATCCTTGCTGCCTTCCGGCCCTGGGGAGGTTCACAGGGTGACGCCGTGCGAGGGGTCTGCCCAAAGTCTATGGCATCCCCGGCCCAGGATCGCCACGCTTTCCGGCGTAGTCTCCGCCCCATGCCCGCCTCTCCCCAGGACACGCTCCTGCACATCGCCGAACGAACCCGCTGGGAATCCGCCCGGACCACGGGCGTGGCGTACACCATGTCCACCCTGGGCCGGACACTGGACGAGGAGGGCTTCATCCACTGCTCGTCCGACATCGCCCAAGTGGAGGGCGTCCTCGGCCGCTTCTACGGCGACGTCCCCCGCGAAGACCTGGTCCTACTGGTCATCGACGTGTCCCGCCTGGACGCGCCCGTCCGCTACGAGCCGGCCGGAGACGAGCTGTTCCCCCACGTCTACGGACCGATCCCCGTCGACGCGGTAATTGAGGTCAGGTCACTGCCCGAGAACCGGTAGGCTACCCCGTGGAGGATTCGCCTAGTGGCCTAGGGCGCACGCTTGGAAAGCGTGTTGCGTGCAAGCGCTCGCGAGTTCGAATCTCGCATCCTCCGCCACACCGAGGCCGGTGCCCGAGTCGGGCACCGGCCTTTCGCGTGCCGGGGCGCGTTCACTGGCCCAGCGGGGAGATCGGGCGTTCGAAGAAGGTCTCCAGGACGACGGTCGCCTTCGTCCCGCTGACGCCCTGGATCTCGTACAACCGACGCAGCACGTTCTGGAGCCGCCCGGTCGTCGACGTCCGCACCTTGACCAGGACGGACGCGCTGCCCGCGACGACGTGGGCCTCCTGAACCTCCGGTATGGCGGCGAACTCCGCCGCGCGGTCGCCCATCCACACCGACGAGTCGATCAGGGCGAAGGCCAGCACGCCCTGCCCGAGCGCGGCCGGCTCCACGTCCACGCTCGTCCGCCGGATGACGCCTCGCTCGCGCATCTTCCGTACCCGTTCGTGGACGGCCCCGGCCGACAGGCCGACCGCCGTACCGAGTGCCGCGTAGGACCGGGTGGCGTCCTGCTGGAGGAGCTCCAGCAGGCGACGATCGATGTCATCCACGTTCTTCACGAGATGACTGTATCGCGTACGATCATCCCGGAGTTGTTCTGAACAACATTCAGTCATGGCGGAGCAAGGGAGAACCATGCCCAAGGAAGCGGTCAACGGGATATACGAGGTTCTGGACGAGCGCTTCCGTACTGGACGGTGCTGCCACGGCGACCAGCACCTCGAGAACCTTCACTCCGGCTCCCGCTGGGCCGAGGGCCCGCTGTACCTCCCCGCCTGGCGGCAGCTGGTCTGGAGCGACATCCCCAACGACCGCATGCTGCGCTGGGACGAGGCGACCGGCAGCGTCTCCCTCTTCCGCGCGCCGGCCGGGCACAGCAACGGCAACACCCTCGACGCGCAGGGCCGGCTGATCACTTGCGAGCAGGGGAACCGGCGGGTGACCAGGACCGAGCCGGACGGCACCGTCACCGTCATCGCCGACCGCTACCGTGGCAGGCGCCTCAACAGTCCGAACGACGCGGTCGTCCGCACGGACGGGTCGGTCTGGTTCTCCGACCCCGACTTCGGCATCACCAGCGACTACGAGGGCCACCGCGCCGAGAGCGAGATCGGGTCCTGCGACGTCTACCGCGCCGATCCGGTGACCGGCGAGGTCCGCCGCGTCGCGGACGGCTTCGGCGGGCCGAACGGCCTCGTGTTCTCCCCGGACGAGCGCCGCCTCTTCGTGTCCGACACCCGCGCCGCGCACATCCGCGTCTTCGACGTCCGCGACGACGGCACGCTGTCGGACGGCGAGGTCTTCACCGCGGCCCGCGACGGCGTCGCCCGCTTCGACAACATCCGGTTCGACCGGGACGGACGGCTGTGGGCGGCGGCCCTGGAGGGCGGCGTGCACTGCTACGCCCCCGACGCCACCCTCATCGGGCGCATCCGCGTCCCCGAGCCCGTCTCCAACATCACCTTCGGCGGCCCCAAGAACAACCGCCTGTTCATCACCGCGACGACGGGCCTGTACTCAACGGTGACCTCGGTGACCGGCCTGCCCCGAGTCCCCCAAGCGCTCAAGAACTGACCGCACAGCGCATTCCCGGCACCGCCTCGCGCCAGAAATACCGTCGCCCGCGACACTTCGCCGGGGATACCGTCTCCACCGGGAGTGAAGGACATGACGGTCGATCTTGAGCTCATTCGGGCCGCTGAGCGGGTCGCGGCCGGGTGCAGTCGGGGGGACGAGCACACGGTGGCCGCGGCCGCCCGTGCCCCGGACGGGCGGATCGTCACGGCGATGAACGTCCACCACTTCACCGGCGGTCCGTGCGCGGAGTTGGCCGTGATCGGGGCCGCGGCCGCCCAGGGGGCCCACCGGCTCGACATGATCGTGGCGGTCGGGGACGGCGGCCGCGGGGTGATGTCGCCTTGCGGGCGGTGTCGGCAGGTCCTTCTGGACTACTTCCCGTCGATCATCGTCATCGTCGACATGGGCGGTGTTCTGCGCGCCGTGCCCGTGGCCGAACTGCTGCCCGCCGCCTACATATGGTCCGACCATCAGGCCTGATCCGCGGCGCCGCAGCGGACCGGCATTTAGTCACGGGCCGGTTGACCTGCACCGTAACTGGTTTACCGAATCCGGCAAGTGGAGTGACGGATGTTGTTGCGCTGCCTTCTCCGCGCCCTTGCCAGCCCTTAGACTCGAAGGGTGATCTTCAAGTCGGTGGGTGAAGGAAGGCCCTATCCCGAGCACGGTCTGTCGTCCCGGGACTGGGCCAAGATCCCTCCTCGCCAGGTCCGCCTCGACCAGCTCGTCAGCACCAAGCGGGAGATGGACCTCCAGTCGCTGCTCTCGAAGGACTCCACCTTCTACGGCGACCTGTTCCCCCACGTCGTCCAGTGGCAGGGCGAGCTCTACCTGGAGGACGGCCTGCACCGGGCGCTCCGGGCGGCCCTGCACCAGCGCCAGGTCCTGCACGCCCGGGTCCTCGACCTGGACGCCGTCGACATGGGCTGATCAGCGGGTGCGGGCGGGCTCGGTCGCCGGGAGGACCTTCGGCTCGACCAGCCGCGCCGGCTCCGCCGGGTGGACGAACCCGGGGCGCGCGGCCAGCAGGCCGACCACCACCTCGGGCACCACCAGCACGAGCAGCAGGGCCACCGGAACGTTCCAGCCGCCCGTGGCCTCGTGCAGGACGCCGACCGCGAACGGGCCGGCGGCGGCGAGGAGGTAACCGCCCGTCTGCGCCATCCCGGACAGGCCCGCGGCCACCGAGGGGCTCGGCGAGCGGAGGCTGAGCAGCGTGAAGGCCAGCGGGAACGCGCTGCCGGTGCCGATGCCGAGGATCACGACCCACGCCCAGCCGGCGGACGGGGCGAGCAGCAGCCCGACCAGGCCGACGACCATCGTGCCCGCGACGGCGAGGACGAGGGGGCGCTGGTCGCGGAGGCGGGCGGCGAAGACCGGGACGACGAAGCCCAGCGGGATCCCGACGATCAGCATGGTGGAGACCATCATCCCGGCGGTCGCGGCCGGGTGGCCGGCGTCCTGCATGACCTCCGGCAGCCACGACATGAGCACGTAGAACATCAGTGAGGCCAGGCCCATGAACGCGGCGACGGACCAGGCCGTCAGGGAGCGCAGCAGCGATCCCCCCGCGCGCGGGGCGGTGACCGGGGCGGTCGGGGCGCGGCGGCCCCGCAGGGCGAGCGGGCCCCACACGAGCGCGGCGATCAGCGACGGGACGGCCCAGACCGCGAGGGCGAGGCGCCAGCCGCCCGCCTCCGCCAGCGGCACCGCGAGGCCGGCGGCGATCGCGCCGCTGGCCGCCATCAGCATCATCGCGAGCCCGGTCAGCGAGCCCAGGCGGGTCGGGAACGCGCGCTTGATCACGGCGGGCATGAGGACGTTGCCCATCGCGATGCCGGCGCCGGCGACGATCGTGCCGAAGAACAGGGAGACCGGGGACTGCACCACCCGCAGCACGATCCCCGCGGTGATCATGACGAGGGAGCCGGCGATCACGGTCTCGGCGCCGAACCGCCGCGCGGCGACCGGCGCGACGGCCGCGAAGACGCCCAGGCACAGCACCGGCAGCGTGGTGAGGACGCCGGTCTGCGCACCGGACAGCCCGAACGCGTCCCGCAGGTCGCCGAGCACGGGCGAGATCCCCGTGATCGCGGCGCGCAGGTTGATCGTCAGCAGCACCAGGCCGATGAGCGACCACACGGCCGCGGCCCGGGTCACCGGAGTCGTCGTTGAGCTGTTCATGTCACCTTCGTCGTTCGGCCGCCACGAGCGCGGGATCGCCGCGCCGAGCGGTGGTTCTGCTGCGTCCGGTGCCATGCCTTGACGGCCGCCGGGCACCACGACGACCGCCCGTGAGGTGGGCGAGACCCGATACGGGCTTGCGCTTACCGCGTCAGGACTCCTGCGGAGCTTTCGCAGGAGCGGTGAGGGCGGAGGCGAGGATCTGGTCGAGACACGCGTGGGTCGCATGGGTCGCGGCGTCCGCGTCCCCCGCCTCGATGGCCGCGGCGATGGGGCCGTGCGGGACGTCGGCGTGTTCGAGCAGGCTCCCGGCCGCGCCGATGCTGGCCCTGAGCGCTGCGCTGAAGTCGCGGTACAGGTCGGTCAGGACGCGGTTGTGGGTGGCCTCGACGACGGCGGTGTGGAATTCGAGGTCGGCCTCGACGAACGCCGAGTGCTCGCCCGCCGCCCATGCCGCGTCCCTGCGCGCGAGGGCGACCGCGATGGCGGCGATGTCGGCCTCCGTGCGGCGAGTCGCGGCGAGCCTGGCCGCCTCGACCTCGAACCCCCGCCGGACCTCCAGGATCTCGACGAGCTCGGCCCGCTCCAGCCGCCGCCGGACGGCCCCGGACAGTTCGCTCGTCGCGCGCACGTACGTCCCGTCGCCCTGGCGGCTCTCCAGAAGCCCCGCGTGGGTCAGCGCCCGCACGGCCTCCCGGACGGTGTTGCGCCCGACTCCGAGCGTCTCCGACAGGACCGGCTCCGGTGGGATCTTGGCGCCCACCGGCCAGCCGCCCCCGGTGATCTCGCCCCTGAGCTGCTCGATCACCTGGTCGACCAACGAGGACCGCCGTGCCGTTCGCAGAGTCACCCGAACCTCCAGTCAACCAGTCATCCCATGTCTGGATGATACGACATCCGCGCTCCGCGCTTTATTCCGCCCCGACACAGGACGAGGCGGCACGCGCTGTCGCGGCCGCCTCTCCTACCCCTCGGGTCTTAGCGCTGGGCGCTCACCGGGACGAGGTTGAAGACCGACAGGCCCGCCGCTTCCAATGCCTGGCGGTAGGCGGTGGCGGCGTTGTCGGAAGACCCGGTCAGTTCGTAGAGCTCGCCGAGTTCCCGGTAGAGGTGCGCCGCCGGACGGCCCTTGGGAAGGGTCGCCAGTTGTTCCGAGGCGGCGCGGAGAACGACCTCCGCCGCCGTGGTGTTCCCCTGGGCGACCCGTGCACGGGCCAGGACAAGGCGGGCCAGAACGGTCTTCTGGGTACGGATGCCCATCTCGTCCGCGGGCTGAGGCGCCAGCGAGGAGTCGCTCGCGGGAGCGGCGAGGGCCATGCCGGTGTCGAGGAACTGTTCGAGCGCGGCGATGGCCTCGTCCAGCTCGCCGATGAGGACGAGCGCGCGGGCCTTGGCGATGGTGCTTTCGGTGGACTCGGCGTCGTCGAGGCCGGTCGCGTTCTGGAGGAGGGTGAGCGCCTCCTGGGCCGCCTCGCGGGTGCCTTCCTGGCGCGGACGCTCGAACCCGTACTCACCGGGCGGCGCGGCGTCGGGCGGCACGGCGACGGAGAACGGCTCGACCCCTCTGAGCAGCGCCTTGGCTCCGGCGAGGGCGAGGCGCGCCTCCGCCTGCCTGGGGGGCGTGTCCGTGCGCGCGGCGAGGGCCTGGTCGGCGAAGTACAGCGAGTCGCCGACCGCCGCCTCGTCCAGGGCGCGCATGCTGGCCCGCTGGTAGTGGACGCTCAGCGGCTCGGCGTCCTCGGCCCCCTGGGGATGGAGGAGGCGGCGTCCCAGCTCGTGGGCGCGGGCGGGATCGGAGCGATCCACATAGGCGAGCAGCAGGATGCGTCCGGCCTCGGTGTACTCGTGGCCGGCGTGGAGGCCGAGCCGCTCCAGCCGTTCGAGGGCGCGCTCGCCGAGCGCGATGGCCTGCCCCAGGTCGCCGACGGCGTGGTACGTCCGGGCCAGCGCGATCACCGGCGGCAGCCAGCTGGCCCGGCCCGGGTCGCGCTCGGCCTGCTCGCGCAGCTCCTCGAACAGCGCGATCGCGCGGTCGGTGCGGCCCAGTTCCTCGAGGGCGCGGGCGCGGCCCCAGCGGGCGCGGGCCGTGAGGTCCGGGTCGTCGCTGCGGGCGATCACCTCGTCGAACCCGGCCTCGGCCGTGGCGGCGTCTCCGCGCAGCAGGGCCAGGTGGGCGTGGCGCTCCCGCACCTCCAGGTGGGCGCGCTGCTCGGGCTCGACGCCCTCGGCGAGGTACTCGGGGGTGCAGCCGAGACGCTCGGCCAGCATGCGCAGGACGGTCGGCGTCGGCGTGCGCTTGCCCGACTCGATCAAGGAGATGTAGCTGTCGGAAAGGTCGTGACCGGCGAGTTGTGCCTGCGACAAGCGTCTGGTCAGCCGCAGGTTGCGGACACGTTCGCCGACGTTGCCTGGACCCGGCATGTGGACTCACTTAGCGGAAGTAAACAGGCGGCTGGGGTGCCGACATGATTGCACATTGCGGGTTATCGCACATCGAGAGCAAGGAAGCGGCAGAAGCCGAGACCGGCCGCGGGGCCCGCGCGCACGGGCCGCGAGGTTCGCCGGTTCGCGCCGGCGGCCCCTCCCGTCGATCGCGACGTCTGTCACCGGGCCGACGGTATCCGACCATCCGCCCAAGATCGCATAGACCGCCGATATTGATCAGTCCGCCGCGTTTTCCGGCCAGTTCCGGCCGCTCGGTTGCGCCGTCCCGCGAGGTGGGACCGCTCCCGCGAAAGCGCCCCCGGCCTCGGGCCGGTCAAGGGGGGCGGCGTGCACGGGACGAGACGGGCATGATCCGGATCGTCCCGCATGGTCTCGGCCTCACTCCGGAGACCTTCACCTCACCGGCGCCCGGCCCGGGCGGGCACAGCGCTCCCGCGGCTCGCGGGCGGCGTCACCGGGAGCGGCGCGGAGCTAGACCTCCCCGTCGGCGCCGTCGTCCTTGGGCACCGGCGTGGTGGGGGCGTCCTCCCGCGGGCGAGGTCGCGGCGGCGGGGGCGGGGGCAGCTTCTCCTCGGGCGCCGGGTTCTTGTTCGGGAAGATCATTTCGCAGACTTCGAGGTAGAGCTGCTCGGGGTAGGGCAGGAAGGGCACGTTCGTGAGCGCCTGGTCCTGACCGGCGGACTCCAGGACGAACTCCCCGTAGCCGAGCATGCGGCCCGTGATCGTCCGCTTGAAGCTCATGTCGGTGACCTTGGCCAGCGGCATCATCGCGACCTTGCGGGTGATGAGGCCGGTGGTGAGCAGCATCCGCTGGTTGGTGATGACGAAGTAGTCGACGGACCACTCCGCGACCCGCCACACGAACCAGGCGAGCAGGATCAGCCAGCCCCACCAGACCCAGCTGAAGACCGCGCCGCCGCTCTCGGCGAGCGTCTGGCTCAGCATGCCGGCGAGGATGAGGCCGCCGAGCAGGAGCCCGACCGGGACCATCAGCACGGCGGGGTGCCGCCGCACCGTGATCACCTGGTTCTCGTGGGGGAGCAGGTACTTGTTGACGGATGCCGGCGCGGAGTCGCCGGGGGTCACGAGCCTCATGCCGGCCTCAGGCGAGCGAGTTGACGAAGGTGGCGAGGGAGTCGGCGGCCGACGAGAGGCCGGATGCCGCGGTCTCCACCGATCGGGCCGCGCCGTCCGGCTGCGTGATGACGTAGAACGCCACGAAGGCCGCGGCGGCCCACGTGATGTACTTCTTGGCCGGCACGGCTGCCTCCCGGAGCGTTGACCCACGGACCCCGGGTTCAGTTTCGCACAGCCCGCACCGGCGGCAAAGCAGCGCGTCGCCGCTGCACGGGCCCTCGGCTAGGGCGCGTTGTCGAGCGACGAGCGGCGCGCCTTGCGCCGCTTCTCGGCCGCGACCGTCGCCAGCACCTCCAGGTGCCGGCGCGCGATCCGCTCGACGAGGGCGGGCGGCGCCGATCCGGTGACCTCCTCGGCGCCGTACCGCGCGGCGGAGACGCACCGCTCCACCGTGTCGGCGCCGTGGACCTCGCGGAACTCCTCGGTGAGCCTTTCCCCGATCTCGGTGTAGCGCGGCAGGTCGCCATCCCCTGGGTGAGCCATCATGTGTCCCCGAAGCTCGCTCGCGCCGCCCGGTCCGTAACGGTCCCCTGTGCCGGGACGGCGGAGGGGAACGCGCGCTCGCGTTCCGTAAGGGTGGTGGTACCCCCGTGCCGTCCGGAACGAACATCGCAGGTCACGTCGGGTCTCGGCGGGGCGGTGGGGCTCCGGCGGACGGGTCAGACGACGCCGTAGAGCCGGTCCCCCGCGTCGCCCAGGCCCGGCATGATGAAGCCCTGCTCGTTGAGGTGGGAGTCGATCGCGGCCGTGACCACCTTGATGGGCGCCGAGATGTCGGAGAACGCCTGCTCCAGGTACTTCAGCCCCTCGGGGGCGGCGAGGAGGCAGAGCGCCGTGACGTCGTCGGCGCCGCGCTCGATCAGCAGCCGGATGGCGGCGGCGAGCGTCCCGCCGGTCGCGAGCATCGGGTCGAGGACGTAGCACTGCCGCCCGGACAGGTCGTCCGGCAGCCGCGTCGCGTAGGTCTCGGCCTGCAGGGTGCCCTCGTCGCGGACCATGCCGAGGAAGCCGACCTCGGCGGTGGGCAGCAGCCGCGTCATGCCGTCCAGCATCCCGAGCCCCGCGCGCAGGATCGGCACCACGAGCGGCTTGGGGCTTGCGAGCTGGACGCCCTGCGCCTGGACGAGCGGCGTCTGCACGGTGACCTCGGCGACCCTGACGTCGCGGGTCGCCTCGTAGGCGAGCAGCGTGACCAGTTCGTCGGCCAGTCGGCGGAACGTGGGGGAGTCGGTGCGGGCGTCCCGCAGCGTGGTGAGCTTGTGCGCGACGAGCGGGTGGTCGACGGCGAGGGTCTGCATGCGCTCACCGTAGCCCACCGGCCGGGGCGGTCCGGGGCCGCAGGATAGGACGCCGCTGAGCTGGGCAGGATGGCCATATGAACAGCGAGAGCGATCAGCAGCCGAGCGGCCGCTCTTGGGTCCGGGGCTCCGCCCCCGATCCGCCCGCGCCCACCTCGGCTCCCGGCTCAGAGCCCCCGTCCGCCGACCCCGCGGTGACCGAAGTCACAGGTGAGGACTCCCCGACGCGCCCCGGACCCCAGGGCGACATCTCCCCCGAGCAGGTGCGCGAGCACCTCCGCCGCAGGGCGGTCTTCCTGCGCGAACTGGCCGAGGCGCGCGAGCTGCGCCGCCGGGTGACCCCGCACCGCTCCCGGCGCGCGCGGATCCACGCGGCACTTCGCCGCCGCACGTTCCGCATCAATTGATCCAGATCGGTTAGGTTCATGCCGCCGGGCACCGGAATCCGGCGCTGACTCCCGGCATCACGGCCGGGTGCGGCGGCGAGTTTGGTGGTGGGGCACGCGAGTGCGCGCCGCATCTGCGACCATGCCCTGGCAGGAGACGTGCCGGTGGGGTGGAAATGACGGATGTGGACGCGACGGACTTCGCCGTCGTGGTGTACCGGGAAGACGAGGGCTGGGAGGCCGAGATCCTTCCGGTGGCGCTGACCGAGGACCTCGCGGGGCTGATCCATGCCCTGCGCCAGCAGCCGAGCCTCGGCGGCACGGTCGGCCTGGTCTCGGTCGGCGACGACTTCTTCGTCGCGATCCGCCTGCTCGGCGACGAGGTCATGGTGTTCCTGTCGGACGTCACCGCCTCGGTCGACTGGCCGCTCGCCGGCCAGGTGCTCGACTACCTGGACATCCCGATCCCCGACGAGGAGGAGCTCGACCAGGTCCTCCCGGTCGGCGACATGTCGATCTTCGCCGACCTCGGGCTGGACGAGATGGAGCTCGGCGCGATCTCCGGCGACCTGGAGCTCTACCCGGACGAGATGCTGCTCAGCATCGCCGGCCGCATCGGATTCGCCCCCGCCTTCGAACGCGCCCTCGACACCATCTCCTAGCCGACCCGACTCCGGTCGAGGCGGATCAGAGGTCCGCTCCGGCCAGGTGGTCGTCGCCGTTGCCGGTGGGCTCGACGCCGTCCATGGCCCGTTGACCGCCGCCCTCGGCCGGTTCGGCGTCGACCGCTGAGCGTTCAGCGGGGGAAGCCGTTGCGGCGGGCGTAGTCGTACAGGCCCGCCCAGTCGTCCCCGGTGTGGCTGTGCTGCGGGTCGAGGCAGCCGAGGCTGATCGGCCGCCTGGCGTCGTAGCGGGGCGCGTGCAGATCGGGCGGGTCGGTGAAGTTCAGGACCTCGGCGATGTTGCGGGCCTCGGCGTCCCGCACGGTCAGCGGCTCCAGGCCCCAGCGCCACTCGATCGCCTTCAGGACGGACGTGTGGTCGTACAGCTCGTGCGCGACGGCCCCGCGCCGCGCCCGCGGGGAGATCAGCAGGCAGGGGACGCGGAAGCCGCGCAGCGCGGTGCCGAGGTCGGGCCGCGGGTCGGGGCCCTCCGGCGGCGGGACGTGGTCGAAGAACCCGCCCCACTCGTCGTAGTTGATCACGAAGAGGGTGCGGGGCCAGTTCGGCGAGGTGACGAGCGCCGTGTAGACCTCGTTGAGGAAGGCCTGCCCGAAGCGGATGTCGGCGAGCGGGTGCTCGTCCTCGGACATGCCGGGCAGGAAGAGCTCGCCGAGGAAGGCGGGCTCGACGAAGCTGACCGCGGGCAGCCGCCCGTTGCGGGCGTCGTTCCGGAACTCCGCGATGTTCCGGCTGATGTCGAGGTGCCGCAGGCCCCACAGCGCGGTGAACGGGACGTCGCTGAAGTAGTACCGGCAGGAGACGCCCTTGGCTTTGAGACGGTCCCAGATGGTGGTGGTCTCGGAGATCGTCAGCGCGTTGGAGATCCGGTCGGTCTGCCCGGCGTGCTGGAAGATCCGGTTGGGGAACGTGGACGACATGATCGCCGGGAAGTAGCGGTCGCAGACCGTCCAGTCGAGGGCGGCGTGCCCGTGGAAGCCGAGGTCGGGGCCCTCGTAGTAGCCGATGGAGAACACGTCGTTGTCGCCGGCGCGCAGCCATCCGTCGCACTTGCCGCCGTTGTACTCGGTCCTGCCGCCCTGGTAGGAGTGGTCGGGATCGTTGAAGCCGCAGCCCCACGGCACCTTCAGGTGGTGGGTGTCGTGCGCGTTGCCGTCGGCGTCGGTGAAGGTGAGCCCGGCCTGGCGGCCGTCCGCGCCGGGCAGCCAGCCCATGTAGTGGTCGAAGGACCGGTTCTCCATCATCACGACGACGATGTGGTCGATGCCGGACTCCTCCGGATCGGGAAGCTCGGCGATCGGGGCGCGCTTGGCGGCGGCCGGCTCCGCCGCGTGGGCCTGGGTGGACGAGCCCCCGGCGGCGCCCGCCGCGATGATCGCCGCGGCGCCCGCCGTCCCCGCCAGAAAACCGCGCCTGGTCAGTTCGTCCGCACCCATGGCACTCCTCCCGGGATGGCGATCGCTGAGCAGTATGCGGATTCGGGTGACGCGGGGGAAGAACGCCGGACGTCCGCCACCGGACGAGAACGCGAAGTTTATTCACAACCGTTTCCGGGCACCCGGCCGCCGATTCCCGTGCGCGAGGGGTGTGACCGGGTCGGCCGCCTGGGCCACAATGAGCACGTGTCCTACTTCGCCGCCGTGTTCGCGCAGACCCCCCAGGGCTGGGTCGGGACGGAGGCCGTGCTCGCAGAGGCGGAGAACGTCGACGACGTCGCCGACCTGATGCGGGAGGCCGCCTTCGAGTCCTCCGGAGATCCGGTCCTGCTGCTGGTCGAGCAGGACGACGACTGGTTCGCGATCGTCCGGCTCGACCGCGACGACGAGCCGCGCGCCTACATCTCCGCCGTCCGCGAGGACGGGCTCGGCTCCCTGTTCCAGCAGCTCGTCGGCGAGGTGCCGGAAGGCGACGCCGCCGGCGACGCCGACCTGCTGGAGGACCTCGACATCGACGCCAAGCGGCTCGGCGAACTCGGCGAGCGCGCCCTCCCCGGCGACGCGCTCCTCACCGTCGCCGAGCACGCCGGGTTCGGCGAGGAGTTCGACCGCCTCCGTGACTGACGCGCGCGATCCGGTCGTCGAGCGGTTCCGTCCGGCGATGCTCCGGGCCCTGGAAGCGGCCCGGGAGGCCGCCGAGGACGGGGAGATCCCGGTCGGCGCCGTCGTCCTGGACGCGTCCGGCGAGATCATCGGAACGGGCCGCAACGAGCGCGAGCGGACCGCCGACCCCACCGGCCACGCGGAGATCGTCGCGATGCGGCGCGCGGCGGCGGCCCTCGGCGGGTGGCGGCTGTCCGGCTGCACGCTCGTCGTGACGCTGGAGCCGTGCACGATGTGCGCCGGGGCGTCCGTCCAGGCGCGGCTGGACCGCGTCGTCTACGGCGCGGTCGACCCGAAGGCGGGCGCGGTCGGGTCGCTGTGGGACGTCGTCCGCGACCGCCGGCTCAACCACCGCCCCGAGGTGATCGCCGAAGTCATGGCCGAGGAGTGCGCCGCCCCGCTAATCGAGTTCTTCGCGTGCCGCAGAGTCGGGTAGGCTCTCCCGCGGTGGTGTCGCCTAGTGGACGAGGGCGCACGCCTCGAAAGCGTGTGAAGTGCAAGCTTCCGTGGGTTCGAATCCCACCACCACCGCCATCCGGTTGGCCGTTCACCTGGCCGAACGCCCAGAGGGCGGGACCGACGGTCCCGCCCTCAGCGCTTTCCAGTCTCAGTTTCAGTCTCGTTCGTCCTTTGCCGCTGCTAGTTGCGCTTGGGCCAGATGGGGCCCTGATCGGTCCAGATGACACCCTTGTTGTGGCAGAGGCAGAACGGGTGGCCGATGATGTCGGTGTAGACGCGCCAGCCGTAGCCGTCGGGGCCGATGAAGTCCTCCTGCAGAGTCGCGCCGAGAGCCAGGACCCGGCTCTGTTCGGCCTCGACGTCGTCGACTTCAAAGTCGAGGTGGAACTGCTTGGGGTGTTCGCTGTCGGGCCACTGCGGGGCGCGGTAGTCCTCCACACGGATGAAGGCCAGCTCGATCTCGCCGAACTGGATACCGGCCCAGTCCTCGTGGCTGCCCGCCTTGACCGGGCGACCCGTCACCTCGGAGTAGAAGGCCGCCAGCTTCATCGTGTCCGGGCAGTCGATGATGAAATCGGTGAGTCGCAGCATCCCGCGATCGTGTCACAGGGATCGAACAGGCCCGGGGCTGGGCGGCGCGGAAACGCCGCGTGATCCGTCAGCCGACCGTGACGAGGGCGACGCCTGCGACGGCGACGGCCATGCCGACGCGTTGGACGGCGCGCAGGCGTTCGCTGTAGGCGACTCTCGCCAGCAGGACGGTGATCGCCGGGTAGAGGGACGTGAGGACGGCCGCGAGGCTGAGCATGCCGCTGTGGACCGCGAGGAAGTACAGGACGTTGGCCCCCGCGTCCAGGCTGCCGGACAGCAGCGCCAGCAGGATCAGCGTCCGCCCGGTCAGCCTCGGGCCCGCGTTGGTGCCACGGGCCGCCAGGAACAGCAGCGCCACCGCCACGATGGCGAGGTTGCCGAGGCGGGCGCCGACGATCGGCCATAGCCCGGTGCCGTCCCCGGCCTCCTTCAGCAGGACGAAGAACACGCCGAAGCAGGTACCGGACAGGCCGGCCATGACGGGCCCGGAGTCCAGCAGGCGGCGCCGCCCGCCCGTGCCCGCCGCGGTCGCTTCCTCGCCGTTCGCCTCCATGCTGACCAGGCCGATCGCGACGAGGCAGAGCAGGACGCCGAGCAGGACGGACGCGTCGAGCCGCTCGCCCTGGGCCACGCCCACCGCGACCGGGAGCACTGCCGCGGCCAGCGCCGACACCGGCGCCACCACGCTCATCGGGCCGCGCGCGAGGGCGCGGTAGAAGGCGATCAGCCCGCCGCCGCCGCTGAGCCCGGCCACGAAGCCCCAGGCCATCGGGCCCGGGCTCGGGTGCCCGCCGGTGAGCAGCGCCGATACCAGCACGACGCCGAGCCCGATCGGGACGCACCAGGTCAGCGCTCTGATCGCGGTCGAGCCGCGGGTCACGGTGCCGCCGAGGAAGTCGGCGACCCCGTAGGCGAGGGCGGCGGCCAGCGCGAGAACCGTGACCATCACCGTCCGCCGATCAGCCTGGTCTGGATCCGCACGCCGGGCGAGATCGCGCGCAGCCGCTCCGCGAGCCGGTCGCCGGCCTCGGCCAGCCTGTCCAGCGGGTACGGCTCAAGGCGTTCGAGCAGGAAGAGGCCGCTCTTGGTGTCCTCGGTCAGGCGCGTCCGGACGCACTGGCGCCAGTTCCAGCGCCGGCAGGTGACGCCCTGGTCGTCCCGCCAGACGACCTCGCCGGGGGTCGGGTGCTCGACCGCGGGCTCGCCCCCGGCGATCACGTCGAACGGCTCGTCGCCGGTGGCCCTGACCAGGCGCGCCGGGCCCTGGTAGGCGTCCAGGTCCTCGCCACCGATGGGCAGCGCGTACTCGACGCTCACCGCGTTGTAGGCGTCCACGACCCGGTTGATGGACGGGAGGGCGTCGGCGCGGCGCAGCAGCGCGTCCACCGAGGGCCGGGTCCGCTGAGGTTTGGCGCCGAACGCCCGGTACGCCTCGCGCCACGCCTCGACGTGCGGGTCCCCCGCGTCCGCCGCTTGCGCGGCCTCGGCGAGCCACCCCTCGCCGACCTCGTCGCTGGGACCGTTTCCGAGCCCCTCGGCGGTCATGACGAGCACGGCGAAGTCGGGACGCAGCTCCCGCACGGCCTCGTCCACCACGATCCGCTCCAGCATCCCGTTACTCCCCTCCGGACGGTCATTTGAGTGAACTCAGAAGTTCATCATACCGACCGAGGGAGCGCCCCGGGGGACCCTCCTCCCCAACACGCGGACGCCGCCGGTTGTTCTCCTGGGCGCTCACTCGGGTTCGGGAAGCGCACGGACCAGGTCGAGCAGGCGCCGGACGTCCGGCAGGACGTCGTCGAGGCCGGCCTCGACGAGCGCGGCGGCCGCCCGGTCGAAGTAGGGCTGCCGGGCGGCGATGACGCGCTGGACGAGGTCCTCGCCATCCGGCGTGAGGGTGAGGTCGGTCCGGCGCCTGTCATGGGGTGAGGGGCGGCGCTCGATCCACCCGGCGGCGGCGAGCCGGTCGGTGAGCCGGCTGGGATGGCCGGGGTCGGCGGCCATCCGGGCGCCGAGGTCGGCGATGGAGACCGGCTGCCCGTCGGCGATGATCAGCAGCGCCTCGGCCTGGACGGCGGTGACGCCGAGGGGGCGCAGCAGGTGGTTGAACCGCCGCTCGACCTCCCGCTGCGCGGTCTTCAGGGCCATGAGCAGTTCGAGTACGGGCTCCACGAGGGGAAGTCTATTGCCTTATGTGTCATGACATGCATAGGCTGGGCATCCAGCAAAAATGTGTCATGACACAGGAATGAGCCTCGGATGCGCAGGATCAGGTTCTCCCGGACGCCGGCGTTCGACTTCGAGGCGCTGCGCGGGCTGTGGACCGCGGCCTACGACGGCGGCGAGGTCGGCGAGGTCGCCGCCGTCATGGCGCGGGTCCGCCGAGGCGACTTCGAGTCGTGGTACCGCGAGTGGTCGGCGATGGCGGACCGCGTCGCGGCGCGAGGACGGGCGTACGGCGAGCCCGTGTCCCGGGGCACCGCGATGCTCCGGGCCGCCAACTACATGCGGCAGGCCGAGTTCTTCCTGGACGCGACGGACCCGCGCCGCGCCTCGGCCGCCGCAGCCGGCCGCGACCTGTTCGACGCCGGGCTGGAGGCCCTCGGCACTGACGTCACCCGCGCCCGCATCCCCTACGACGGCGCCGACCTGGAGGCGCTGTTCATGGCCCCCGCCGACCCGGACGCCCGCACGGTGCTGGTCGTGCAGGGCGGTTTCGACTCCACGCTCGAGGAGCTGTACTTCATGATCGGCGCCGCGGCGGTGCGGCGCGGCCACTGCGTGCTGATGTTCACCGGCCCGGGACAGGGGTCGGCGCTGCGCGAGCACGGCATGCCGTTCACCGCCGAGTGGGAGCACCCCACCCGGGCCGTGCTCGACTGGCTGGGCGGGCTCGTAGAAGCCCGGCTCCTGGTCGGCGTCGGCATCAGCTTCGGCGGCCACCTCCTCGCCCGGGCCGCCGCGTTCGAACCGCGCTATGACGGTGTCGTCCTGTACGACTACTTCCCCGGCATGCTCACCGCGTTCCTGCACAACGTGCCCCGGCCGGTGCGCGGCGCGTTCCAGCGCATGCCGTGGTGGATGCGGCGCGCCGTCCCCCTGTACGGCAGGTTCGACGCCCAGGCCCGCTGGGGGATCGGCAACGTGCTCTGGACGTTCGGAGCCGCGACGCTGCCCGGCCTGATCGACGCGATGCGCCCCTTCGACGACCGCGACTGGGCCGGCGAGATCACCGCGGACGCCCTCGTCCTGCTGGCCGAGCGCGAGCACTTCTACGACCCCGTGCTCGGCCACGACTTCGCGGCCCGGCTCACCGGCGCCCGCTCGGTACGGGTGCACACCTTCGCCGAGGCCGACGGCGGGCACCTGCACTGCCAGAACGGCGCCCTCCAGCAGGCCCACGAGGTGATCTTCGACTGGGTCCACGGCCTGGCCACCGGCGCGTTCCCCCGTCGCGCATGACCACGCGAACCGGTACCGGTCCCTCTCCGCGGGTGCACATTCAGTGGTGAGCACCGAGACGGCGCATGTCCCCACCGGGGATGGTGGGATCGTTGGAGACGTCGGATCACGGGCCGTGCGCGGCCGTGCGGGCGGGAGGCCGGGGTTGAGTGGGCAGGAGACCGGGTCGGTCGGGCAGGAGGCGATCGGCGAAGCCGTCGCGCGGACGGTGCGCGCGCTGCGGGCCGGGCACGGATGGAGCCTGGACGAGCTCGCCGGGCGCGCCGGGGTGAGCAAGGGCGTGCTGGTCGGCCTGGAGCAGGGCCGCGGCAACCCGAACCTGGGCACGCTCATCCGGATCTCCGACGCGCTCGGGGTGGCGCTGACCCGGCTCGTGCAGGTGGAGGAGGAGCCGCCGGTGCGGCTGTTCCGGCCGGAGCGGCACGTCGTCCTGTGGGAGGGCGAGCACGGCGGGACGGGGACGCTGCTGGCCGGCAGCGATCCGCGGCCGTCGCTGGAGCTGTGGAACTGGGCGCTCCAGCCCGGCGAGACGCGCGAGAGCGACGCCCATGTACCGGGCACCAAGGAGATCGCGTACGTCCAGGAGGGCACGCTGACGCTGGGCGTCGACGGCCGCACGGACCTCGTCGAAGCGGGCAGCGCCGCCGTGTTCGCAGGCGACCGCCCCCACTCCTACGGCAACGCGGGCGAGAAGGAAGTCCGCTTCGTCCTGGCCGTCCTCGACCTCTGACCCCCACCCCGATGCGGCCGAACGGGAGTCCGCTTCATCCTGACCGCCCTCGACCTCTGACCCCCACCGCGACACGGCCGAACAGGACTCCGCGTCGTCTTGCCCGTCCTCGACCTCTGATCCCCACTGCGACGCGGCCGAGCGAGACTCCGCTTCATCCTGACCGTCCCCGGCCTCCCGCTCCCACCCGACGCAGCCGAGCGGGACTCCGCGTCGTCTTGGCCGGCCTCGACTCCTGCTGCCACCCCGACGGCGGGGAGCGCGGCCCGCCGGGTTGGGGATCAGGTGGGACGTCGGACCGACGTCGTGTCGCTTGTCAGGGGTGAGCCGTCCGCCGCCACGGGGAGGAGTTCGGGGACGCGGGCGCCGCCGCCGTCGACCAGGACCGAGTGCGCTTCGCCCGCCTTGAAGGCGTGGCGCTCGCCCCACTGCCGCAGCGTGACGATCACGGGGAAGAGGTCCTTGCCCGCGTCGGTGAGCGCGTAGAGCCTGCGCCTGCCCGAAGGGGCGTCGACCTGGGCCAGCAGGCCGTGCGCGGTGAGCTTGCGGAGCCGGTCGGTGAGGATGTTGCGCGCGATGCCGGTGCGCTGCTGGAAGTCGGTGAACGAGCGGGCGCCGTCCATCGCGTCGCGGATGATCAGCAGGCTCCAGCGGTCGCCGACCAGGTCGACCGTGCGGGCGACGGGGCAGTTCGGGTCCGTCCACGCGGGGTCCTGCCCGTCGGCGGTGTCGCGCGCCATCACCCCTCCAATGAGTTGCGTATTAAAACCATACTGACCTACGCTCCGATCAGTTTCAAAATGAAACCAATCGGAGGTGTCCATGCCCTGGAGGACGAGGCTGCTGCTGGCGTCGGTGTGCGGTGTCGCCGTCGCGAGCGTCTACGCCGGACAGCCCGTGCTCGGGCCGATGGGGCGCGACCTGGGCGTTCCGGTCGGCTCGGTCGGCCGGCTCGTGGCCACCGGCCAGCTCGGCTACCTGGTGGGGCTGGTGCTGCTGGTGCCGTTGGGCGACGTGTTCGACCGCAGACGCCTGATCGCCGCTCACCTCGCGTTGGTGGCCGCAGGGACGGCGATCACCGCGGCCGCCCCTTCCGCCTGGGCGGCGTACTCCGGTCTGGCCGCGGCGGGCGTGTTCGCGGTCGTGGTGCAGACCGCCGTCGCGTACACGGCGTCGGTCTCGCCGCCCGCAGAGCGCGGGCGCAACCTCGGCATCGTGACGTCGGGCGTGGTGATCGGCATCCTGGGCGCGCGCGTCGTCGCGGGCGTCCTCGCAGACCTGTGGGGATGGCGGAGCATCTACCTGGCACTGGCGCTCCTCGCCGCCGTCCTCGCACTGCTCGCCCTCGCGCTGCTGCCTGCGGACGCCCGCCCGGACGCGGCCCGTTACGGGCAGGTCCTCCGGTCCTTCGGGGGCCTCTTCGGACAGCCGGTGTTCCTCAGCCGCGGGCTGATCGCGTTCTTCCTCTTCGCCTCGTTCGGCACCCTATGGAGCGGGTTGGCCCTGCCGCTGGCCGGTGCGCCGTGGCACCTCGGCGAAGCGCAGATCGGACTCTTCGGCGTCGCCGGGCTCGCCGGGGCGCTCGGTGCCGCCCGGTCGGGACGCTGGGGCGACGCCGGACACGCGCACCGGGTCACCGGCAGCGCGCTCACCCTCCTGCTCGCCTCCTGGGCGGCGATCGGACAGCTCCCATGGTCGCTGCCGCTGCTGGTCCTCGGCGTGATCCTTCTCGACTTCGCCGTCCAGGCCGTGCACGTGAGCAACCAGCACACGCTCGCCGCCGCCTACCCCGACCGCACCAGCACCACGATCGGGGCCTACATGGTCTTCTACTCGCTCGGCTCCGCCCTGGGAGCGGCCGCGACCACCGCCCTGTACGGCGCCACCGGCTGGACCGGCCCCACCGCCCTGGGCGCGACCCTCGCCCTCTGCGCCCTCGCCACCTGGGCCACGTCGAGCACCCTCACGCTCCGCCACAAGCGCCGCCGTCGTGGCGCAGCGGAGCGGGGCGAACCGGACGGCCATCTGCTCGATCTCGCCGCGTCAGGAGGTAGGCGGTCGGGCCGCGGCGTGACAGGAGCCCGCAGGTACTGGGGCTAGGACCTGGCTCGAAGTGGCCTCGGCCACGCGCGCGAACGCGTGACCTGGCCGGTGGAGCGAAGCCGGAGGCGAGCGGAACCGGGCAGATCGCGAAGCGATGCCGCGTTCGCCCAGGCCCGGTCACGTAGCGAGCCGCCAGGCGAGCGAAGTGGGCCGGGACTGTGTGAAC